>CALLYL010000762.1 GCA_937859535.1 uncultured Myxococcales bacterium | reverse complement strand
AGCTCGCCAAAGACCTGCTTGTACTCAAAGTAAGCAAGGAATCCGTAGTCATCAGCCGCACCGCTCATGGGGGTGGCCTGCGGGCAGCCGACACCGGTCGAGCCCTCCTTGAATGCAGCACTTGCGCAGCCGGTGTCTCCATCGAACTCGATGCCCCAGCCGGTGTTGCCTTTGCCGTTGCAGGTTCCGTTGGTGTAGTAGAAGGCCTTGCATCCTCCCTCTCCGCCATTTCCACAGTATGCGCGAGTGCCGGTATTTAGGTAGGGGGCCCAGATCGCGCCGCTGGGCAAGCAAACGGTAGTCTTATTAAGGAGTGCCCCAAGGACCGCGTTGCTGGTGCTGTTGGTCGCGTTGAACTTCCAGGCCGCATACTGGTTTGCAGTTACGTCTTTGACGAGCAGTGCGGAGACCACGCTGCCGTCTGGAATCTTCGCAGAGCAGACATTCATGGCTGGGTCACACTGATCGAGCGTTTGACCGAGCGGATCTTGTCCGGTCGGGAATGCTGCTCGGACCCAGTTGAAGCGGGTCCAGCCACCACCATCCAGTGTCATGTCGCAAACGACTGGGAAGTCGGCTTTGCCGGTGTTGTAACCATCGGGATCGATGCGATAGGTGCCGCTCGACGTGCTCGGTTGGGCTTGCAGAAGCTCCAGACAGCTCACTGGCGGACGGCAGAGGTAGCCGGCACAGACGCCATTTGCGCAGTCGGCGTTTCCACCGCAAGTTTTACCAAAGCCGCACGGTCCGCAGCTACCACCGCAGTCGACATCGAGTTCGCTGCCGTTTTTGACGGCATCGGAGCAGCTCGCTGCCTGACAGACTCCGCTTTTGCAGACTCCCGATCGGCACTGCGCCGCTTCCGCACAGGTCTTGCCGTCACTACATAGCCCACACGTTCCACCGCAATCAGTGTCTACCTCGCTGCCGTTCTTAACGCCGTCTGTGCAGCTCGCTGGCTGGCACTTCCCTGCGCCACAAACTCCAGAGGAGCAGTTGCCGTTGGCGGTGCCGCAGGATTTGCCATCGGCGCACTGGGTACATGGACCGCCGCAGTCAACGTCGCTCTCTCCTTCATTCAACAGGCCATCGATGCAGGACGGCGGGATCTCGACATTGACGTTTTCCGAAGAGCAGGTTGCAGGTGTAAGTGCAAGCAGCACCCACAGCGTTTGATGTCGCTTCATGACAGTTCCCCCTTAGGACACAGCTTATCACGGTCGATAATGTGTATTTATCAGGCCTCTATTACTGAGGCGATGAGGAGGAACAGAGAAGAGGATGACTGAGCAAAGGGTCAGGAGGGCAACGTGCGGAGCAGAATCGGTGGGATTTAGGTGGCGGGCATCATGACCGGTTTGGCTTCGGGCTTGCCTTCGGGTTTGGCAGCGGGCTTGCCTTCAGGCTTGGCACCGGGCTTGCCTTCGGCCTTCTTCTCAACTTTGAGCTTGTGCAGCTTCATGTTGATCTCGTTGATCAGCTTTCCGTCAGCCTTGACCTTCTCTTTGGCTGCTTTGACCGCGTCACCTTTGGCTGCGGCGGCAGCCTTTTTGTCCTCCGCAAGCTGCGCGTTGGCCTTCTTCAGTTCCTCCAGGAGCTGCTCCCGGGTCTCGCCAGTGGCTGCGGGGGCCATCTTGGCTGCGGCGTCACTCTTGGTCGCTGCGGGCTCGGCTTTGGTTACCGGTGCCGAGGCGGCCTTCCCCGCATCGCCGTCAGCAAAAGCACTGCCCAGCAAGGAAAAGGTAAACAGGCCAACGGCTGCGGAGATGGTCTTGAGGTAGGTCTTCATCAGTGATTCGTTCCTTTCAGCGTGGTGAGACGTGACACCGTACAAAAATATTTTCCGAGGCCAATCATGACGAGCAGGAAGGGAAGCCTAGTACGTAAGAAGCAGGGCTGGGCTGAGCGGTCCGTCGCTGCCGCCGTGAAACTCAATGGTGTCGGCCTGTAAGTCGATGGCCGTGGTCGCTCGCAGTCGTAGCTGGAACCGACCACTGGGCCCGGGGAAACTACCGAGAGCGGACATTGGTAGGCCGATGGTGACGGTGCCGTCATCGCGATCTGGTGGCGAGAAGTGGGCGATGCTGCTCTGGCTGGGACTGGCTCCGTAATCTTCTTGAGCGATGGCCGCGCTTTTTCCGAAGAAGCCGTTTTTGGCGTCGATGGTGATGCTGCTGACGCTACCGCGTTGCGTCTTGCGCGCCAGGACCAGCTCGGCCTTCTGGATGGGGCGAGCGGGCAGTCGGCCCACATCGAATGACAGGATGGCTCGGAAGGTATCGCCGTTATACATGCCCTTGTCACCGAGCTTGAGCGTACCGCTCGCCGTACCATCGGCGGGCAACTTTCCAGCATAGCCATTATCAGCGGCAATGGTGAGGACTCGAACGGCACCGTCGCTTGCGTCACTGCCCAGGTCGCGACCGAGATCGATGGTGAGGTCGGCGCGACTGCTCAAATCAAGCAAGCCCGCATCGCGAACGCTGGCATCGCTGAGCCCTGCATCCGAGGGACCGGTTCCCCCGATCGGATGAGCACGAAAAAACTCCCAGCTCATGGCAGTGGCATCTGGGCCCTTGGGATCGGTAAAGGAGCCTGCCGAACTTCCACCGGACCACGCGTGTCCCATGCCGTCCACAAGTACCTTCACCAAGACTTCTTCACCGCTGGTCCGGTCGCGATAGACCGATCGACTGTAGGTGCGCCCTCCGCGTGCAGTGCCAGTGGTGGTAGCAGATGGCGTGTCGGTGAGATTGCCATCGGCGACCCCATCTGCCGCAAGATCATCGGTCTTGGCCCACTGCGAGATGAGCTGATCGGCATTCACTTTGGCGACGGTGGCATCAGCGCTACCATGAAACACAATCACCGGCACGGTGCGCGCTGCCGACCCCATGGCCCGATAGGCTGCCATTCCTTGCGCAGCGGGACTTGGTCCACCGCTGCGCATCGCAGTGAGGGCATCGATTGAGCTAGCCGCTGCTTTGTATTCCAGACCGGACCCTACTGCGATGGCGGCAAAGACATCGGGATAGGTGGCACCGAGGATCACCGCCATGGCCGCACCAGCAGACAGTCCTCCTGCATAGACGCGGCGGCTGTCGATGCTGTACTTCTTGCCAAGCTCTCCCACGAGTCCGCTAAGGAGTGCGGGTTGACCGCTACCGCGTGCTTGATGGGCCGAGGAATACCAGTTCCAACACTTGCTGCTATCGACGCTGCTCGGCTGTTCTGGGTAGACCACCAGAAAGCCTTCGGATTCGGCGAGCGCGTTCATCTGCGTGCCTGCGGCAAACTGCGTGGGATCTTGGGTGCAGCCGTGCAGCATCATCACCAGGGGCATTGCACGACCGGGAGAGTAGCTGCCGGGAACAAACAGCTTGAAGTTGTGTCCACCGTACGAACCGTCGACCAACAGTGAGCTGCTCAGCACACTGAACGGTGGGTCATGATCGCTTGTGACACACCCACCCAGCAGCGAGCAAACCAGAGACAGAGGAAGCACAGAAGTGGTGCGCATCAAGACCTCCCTAGAAAAGAAGAAGCAGCCAGCCCCTTGTATCGCATGGGTGGTGGCGTGGATAGGTCACTGACAAACGCACCAACCACAGACAGCGAGTTGTCCCGTTTGCCGAGGCCTTGTTAGTAGAGATGGGTGAGGTAGAAGAACGCAATCACCAAGAACACCGCTGCGGTCTTGATGAGCGTCATCGCAAAGATGTCGAGGTAGGATTGGCGGTGGGATAGTCCGGTGACCGCGAGCAGCGTGATCACCGCGCCGTTGTGAGGCAGTGTGTCCATTCCACCACTGGCCATCGCCGCAACGCGGTGTAGCACCTCGGGCGGGATTCCCAACTCGGTGGCACGGCTCAGATAGGTCTGTCCCATGGTTGCCAAGGCGATGCTCATTCCACCTGAAGCGGAACCCGTGATGCCGGCCAGGCTGGTGGTGGTCACGGCGAGCGATATGAGCGGGTTGCTGAAGGCATGCGACATCAACTCGCTGATGACTTTGAAGCCAGGGAGCGCAGCGATGATGCCGCCGAATCCGTATTCGGAAGCGGTGTTGACTGCGGCGAGCATGGCTCCCGCGACGGCGAGGTTGGCGCTGCTCGCAAAGCGTGGTGTGACGCGACGAGAAGCAGACAGCACCACCGTGAGGATGCCAACAAGGAGTGCTCCCTCGACGGCCCAAATGGCGACAAGCTTGCTCACATCGAGAGCGGCGGTCTGGCTGACTCCGAGCTTGGCAAAGTCAAAGCTCTGCGGATAGAGCGTGGGGAGCACTCCGGTGAACACCCGATTCAGGCTGCCCACCAGGATCAGCGGTAACAGCGCGAGCAGCGGCGAGGGCAGTGGACCGTCAGGAGCGGCGCTCGATGGATTCCCAGCTCCTTTGGGATCAAGTGCAGCGTCCTCTCCGTATCCTTCCTTGGCACGAGCCGCACGCTTGCGTTGATACGTTAGATAAGCCATTCCGGCTGTGAGTACGACCAGCGCTCCGAACAGTCCCAACTTGGGGGCAGCCCAGGTGGTGGTATGAAAGAACGTGGTCGGGATGATGTTCTGAATTTGGGGCGAACCCGGTAATGCATCCATCGTGAACGTGAAGGAACCGAGGGCGATGGTGCCCGGGATCAGCCTTCGTGGAATGTCCGCCGCTTTGAATAACTCGGCAGCAAACGGATAGACCGCGAACGCAGCAACGAACAGAGACACCCCGCCATATGTCAGCAGTGCGCAGACCGCAACCACGGCCAGCATCGCATTGTTTTTTCCGAGCAGTACCACCACCCGGGAGGTGATCGCTTTGGCGAAGCCCGAAATCTCAATGAGCTTGCCGAAGATGGCTCCGAGTAGAAACACCGGGAAGTAGAGCTTTAGGAATCCGACCAGCTTTTCCATGTAGATGCCCGAGAAGAACGGCAAGACATGGTGAGGCGATACCCACGCGACCGCGAACAGCGCGGCAAGCGGAGCGAACAGGATGACGCTGAAGCCACGGTACGCGACAAACATCAGGAAGCAGAGCGCCGCAATTGTTGTAAGGCTTTCCAATGGGGGTTCCTTATATTGCGAGCATCGGACCGCTACAAACTAGACAGGATGTTGCGCTGCGGGTCGTAGCTGATGCGCTGCTTGAGATCGAGCCGGAGTAACTCACTCTTCAGCTCCATCGTTTCGGGCCGGAAGATCCGCTCGTGCATCAACTTGGGATTGCGCACGATCGGCGCAAATCCCATGTGGGCCAAGATGTCGTCGTGCAGATCGATGCCAGGCGCGATTTCGATCAGCTCTAGTCCGGCTGGGGTTAGCTGAAACACGCAGCGCTCGGTGACGTAATACACTTGCTGCTGCTGCTGGGCGGCATAGGCACCACTGAACGTAATCTGCTCGACTTTCTTGACGAACTTGCGGCTGCGGCCCTCGTGGAGGATGCCGAGCTTGCCACCGCCGACTGCGACCTCGAGTCCATCGGTGGTGAAGGTTCCAACAAACACCAAGCGACGGGCATTTTGGCTGATGTTGATAAAGCCCCCAGCACCGGCAAGGCGCTTGCCGAAACGACTGACGTTGATGTTGCCGTGCTCATCACACTCGGCCATTCCCAAGCAGGCCAGGTCGAGTCCTCCGCCATCGTAAAAGTCGAACTGCTGATTTTGCGCGATGATGGCGTCGGTGTTGATCGCTGCGCCAAAGTCCAGGCCACTTGCTGGAACGCCGCCGATGACACCGGGCTCGGTCGTCAGCGTCAAGTAGTCCAGGAGCCTTTCCTCGCGGGCAACCGCCGCCACTCCTTCCGGCATACCGATTCCCAAGTTGCAGACTGCGTTCGGTGACAGCTCATAAGCTGCACGACGGGCAATTACCTTGCGGATATCGAGCGGCAGTGGCGGAGTGCCATCGATGGGAACACGAATCTCGGCAGCAAAGGCGGGGCTGTAGGCGGTGGCATAGGTCTGGACGTGATGCTCCGGTGCTGCCACGACCACGCAGTCGACCAAGATGCCGGGAATCACGACCTGCCGGGGATGAAGGGAGCCGGCCGCCGCGATCCGTTCGACCTGGACGATCACCACGCCCTGGCTGTTTTTCACCGCCTGCGCCATCGCCAAGTTGTCGAGGACCAGGGACTCCCTTTCCATGGTGATGTTGCCGTTCGGGTCAGCGGAAGTGCCACGCAGGAACGCGACGTGAATCGGAAACGACTTGTAAAACAGCCACTCCTTGCCATCGAACTCGATCAGGCGCACCAGATCTTCCTGCGCCAAGCGATTGACCTTGCCACCCTCGATGCGCGGATCGACAAAGGTGTGCAGTCCAACCTTGGTGATGACGCCAGGTTTGCCGGCGGCGATGTCGCGATACAGGTGAGAAATGCAGCCCTGCGGCAGGTTGTATGCTTCGATTTTGTCGTTGAGAGCGAGCTTGCTGACTTTGGGAATCAGGCCCCAATGTCCACCAATGACCCGCTTGAGCAGTCCCTCGTGCGCAATCCGATTGAGTCCGCGATCCTTGCCATCGCCTTGTCCGGCGGCAAATACCAGCGTCAGATCTTTGGGTGACTGCGTTTGCACGAAGCGCTGCTCGAGTGCATGCAGCAGTCCGTCAGGAGTTCCCGTTCCGACAAAACCAGAAGTACATAGTGTGTCGCCATCGCGGATGAGCGCGATGGCTTCGTCCGGGGATACGACCTTGTTTCGCATAGCCCGCCACACTCGCAGCTTGGTACGCCTCTGCCAAGTGACTTCGTCTTACAGCGGGATTCAACGGACTACGGAACCGCGGGCCGCTGCGATTCGCCGAGGAAGTAGCGTTCCATCTCTTGCGCGGCGGGCTTGTGACGCATGGTGTAGCCACGTGAGGCCCGTCCGCCCCAGCCGTAGTAGTTCCAGAAGTAGACGCCGGACAGCAGGGGTTCGCCTTGCCAGACCCGTGCAAACGCTTCATAGGCTCGACGCTGGTCTTCTAGATCAACCGGCTTTTCTGCGGCTTCTTCCCACGGCCACGCTGCCGCCCCGCGCTGACTTAAGTAACCCACTTCGGTCAGCAGAATTGGCTTTTGCTTGGTCCGCGCAAACGCGACCAGTTCATCCCGCTTTTTGCGCCAGGCTCCGATCATGTCCTCGACGGAGACAGGCGGGGTGCGGAGCCGACTCGCCAGCGGAAAGTACGCGCACAGTCCCGCGCTATCGCACAACTCGTAGAGAGCGACCTGCTCAAAGTGATCCCAGTTGCCCGAGTACGTCAGCCGACCTTTGTAGCTCGTGCGGACCTTGGCAACGAGCCGCTTCCAATCGAGGAGATCGCGCTCACCATCCAGCGTCGATAGCTCGCTGCCGACCGAATACTGTTCCACCTTCAGATTCTGGGCGAGCTTGGCCAGATGCAGAATCAGCCGCTCGTAGCTTGTCCACCATGCCTTGCGATCGTCGGGGTGAAGTGTGCCGCGCCACTCCGAAGAGCTGCGTGGACTGGCCAGCCGCACGATTGGGAACAGCATCACCTTCAGTCCCAGTGCATGCGCTTCCTGAATCGTGCGCGTGATGGTTTCGTCAGGAACACTGAAGCGCGGATGACCGTAAATGCTCGTCGAGCCCGCGTGATCTTGATAGTACGCAGGTACCAGCGAGACATGGCTTGCCGACAGATCCTTGATCTCACGCAGCAATCCCGCGTACGACCACAACGGATCTTCGTGAAACAGCCCGAGTGCCACGCCGCGCTGGAGTGGGGCAGGGGACTCCGCTCGCAAGGAAGGTAGCGCAGACAGAGACAACCCACTGCCGATCAGTGCTTGCAAAACCTGTCGCCGCGAGGTCATCGCCCGAGCTTCCAAATTACTGTCAGCCAGGACCGACCGAGGTACAGCGTGTGTGCGCACAGGTACGGCAGTAAGAACCACTCCATGCGTCCGAACAGCGCCGGGAAAATGAACCATGCCGGATAGTGCAGCGTCAGCTTTCCCAAGGACTCGAGCAGTCGAATCGGCAGCAGGACCAGCCTTTTGAAAGGTGAGCTCGGCGCTGTCTCCGTGGGTTCCTTCCACTTGGTGTAGCCCGCGACGCGCTCGCCCTTTTTGCCATGCACCGCTTCGAAATACTCCGGTCGGCGCATAAAAGTCGTGGTCGAGATTCCTGCCGCGGCAATGCAGACGCCGAGCAGTCCGAGTCCCAGCCAAAACACCTGCGGCGAGATACTGGCAAATAGGAGCGGCGCACGACCGTCGATGGCGAGCCTTCCGGCACAGCTTGCCACCAGCAGCACCGCTTTGATCTCATCGACCAAAAAGTCTAGGTAGGCACCGACCGGCGATGACAAGCCCTTGATTCGTGCGAGTTGACCATCGACGCAGTCGAGGACAAACGCCAGATGCAGCACCAGCGCTGCCGATACAAGACCGATCCAGCCTGGGCACAGAAGCAGGGTGGCAATTCCCACAAGCGAGGTGAACAGCGAAAGCAGGGTGACTTGATTGGGCGTAATCGGGGTCGGGCGCAGCAGATACACGAGCACTGCTGCTTTGGGCCGAGCGATGTAGCGATTGAAGCGAAGATCCTCTGCTTTGACGCTGCGCCGATAGATCTCGACCACCGAGAGCGGCCCGACAGATGGTGCGCCGGTAGGCGGTTCGGTGGTCTGCTCGCTCATCAGGTCGTCTCGGGCTCGTCTGCTGCTTCATCCGGCTCGTCGTGAAGCTCTTCCTCGCCTTCCACGTCGTCGAGCACTTCGATCGGGCTGGCGGCAAGCTCCTCTTCGCTGCCTTCCACGGGCTCCGAGCCATCTTTGCCAGGATCACTCAGTGCTTCGACGGCGACCACTCGCTCTCCACTCGCTGGATCGATGCGGATGAGTCGCACGCCTTGGGTGTTGCGGCCTCGGGTCGGGATGTCGCGGACGCGAATGCGGATCACTCGCCCGGTGTCGGTGACGAGCATCAGGTCTTCGCTATCGACCACCGTCAGCACTCCGACCACCTTGCCGTTGCGGTCGTTGGTCTTGATGGTGATGACGCCCTGCGTGCCTCGGTTCTTGAGCGGGTAATCGGACGCGGGGGTGCGCTTGCCGAATCCCTTTTCACAGACGGTAAGGAGCGTGGTTTCGCTGCCCGAGTCGCGGCTGAGCACTTGCATCGCGACGATGCGATCGCTGGCGCTCTTGAGGGTGACACCCCGAACGCCGCGTGCGGTGCGACCCATGGCGCGGACCTGCTCTTCTCGGAAGCGGACTACGTAGCCGTCGCGGGTACACAGCGCGAGGTCGCTCTGAGCACCGGTGATTCCGGCACCAA
>CALLYL010000761.1 GCA_937859535.1 uncultured Myxococcales bacterium | reverse complement strand
CAAGGGGAAACGCCATCGACGCTCCAGATCGGTGAGCCAGCGGTTATCGCGGCACGCACCGGGGCAGTGACTATCGGTGACTTTCGAGTGGCTGACGTTGCGCTCGGTGGTGAGGGCGCACCGCTGGTACCGTACTGCGATTACCTGCTGTTTCGCCAGCCCGGACGGCGACGGGCTCTTCAGAACATCGGCGGGATTGCGAATGTTAGCGTGTTGACGGATGACGTCGAGCCAGTGGTGGCGTTCGACAATGGCCCGGGGAATATGCTGATCGACGCGTTGGCGCCCATTGTCTCTGATGGACAGCTTGATATCGATCGCGACGGTGAGCTGTCGGCGCGTGGGCGGGTGTTACCGGACGTTTTGGCGAGGCTGCTCGACGATGACTATCTGCGACGGAAGCCGCCGAAGTCCACCGGTCGAGAGCGGTATGGATTGGCCTTTGCGCAAGCGTTGCTCCATCGTTATTCCCAGCATAAACCAGTGGATCTGCTGGCGACCGTGGTGGCGTTTACTGCACACGCGATCGCGGGTAGCCTGCAGGACTTTCGCCTCGACGAGCTGATTGTCTCGGGCGGTGGGGCTTACAATCGCACGCTGATGGCGAGCCTCGATCGGCTGATGGCACCTGCGTCGGTGCGTAAAGTCGATTCGCTGGGTATCGATACCGACAACAAGGAAGCGGTTGCGTTTGCACTGTTGGCGGTACAGGCACTGCATGGCGTACCGGCGAATCTGCCGCGAGTGACGGGTGCTCGTGGGCCTGCCGTGCTCGGCAAGATCTGTCTGCCGCCGTTGTGAATCGATCAACGATTAAGGAAGGGCGCGGGCGTCGCGAAGCAGGTCGATTTCTCGACGAGGGATCGTGAGAGTATCGAGCTGGGCGCGGATTCCAAGGAACAGTGTAAAGCGGGCCGAGTTTTGGGTGCTCTGCGTCGGATCGAACGGAAAGCGCGCTACCTCGGTCGGGAACGCTTTGCCGAGCGCTGGGTACTCGGGAACCTGCTCGCCACGAATGGCCATGGCAAAGAGATTGCCCTCTGCGAATACCGAAAAGGGGCCCCACAGCGAAAAGCTGCTGCCCACGGTGCTCATCAGCAGGTAGATGGTGCGGTTCTGCGGGGAGACGAGCTGGAGTAGCTCTCCATCGGAGGGAGGGCTGACGCGGCCCGGGCTGGTCTGGGCACCGTGCATGAGCTGGAACGATCCGTACAGCGCCCATTCCCACATCGGACGGTACATAAAGTCGCCGCCGAGTCGATCCCAGCTCGTTAGCGCGCCGGCATACGGGTCGGCTTCGTAGCCTCGGGTGATGCGCAGATCGAAGCGTCGTCTGGGACCGACATAGCCGAGGCTGACTTCGCCGCCGAAGCTGACCGTAGCAAGCTGTCCAGCCGCCAGTTCCAACGGGGGAGGATTGATGTTGCCGCGAATACCGTGGACCCGACCGTCGATGGAGCAGCGATCGCCCGCGACCAGGAGTGGATCGAGTCGTGTACACAAGTGGGGTTGGGCTGCTGCGATCACACCCGTCTCTGCGCGGAACGTGAAGCGCTGATCGAGCTTGTATTCCCAGGTACCACCAACGAACACATCGTGAGCTGGCTTGACCTGAGCGCGACCGAGGACGTTTCGCCAGGTGCCCGCGTACAGAAAGCTCAAACGGTAACGGGCCGAAATTTCAAGGCGGTGGCGGTTGAGGTTGCGTCCGAAACCGAGCGTCGCTTCCCCCGACTCCATCGGCCCGAGGGTTGAGTAGGTCGGCAAGCTATCGAGAGAACTCAGTAGCTCGAGCGCTCGCCAGGCCAGGGCGGCTCGCAGGCCGTAGCGATCGTTTACGTTGTGCTGTAGCTCGATGCTGGCACTGGCGGTGGTGAAATACTGTCCCGAGGCGGACTGGCTGGTCGCGGGGAGGTTGGGATCCACCATGCCGCTGCTGCCACTGCGGATATCGAGCGTGCGATCGAAGACATCGAGGGTGGCGCGGACCTGTCCGGTGACGCGGGTGCGCGGCGATAGCGATTGTTCACCGCGATAGTCGAGCCCAAACGTCGGCCTTCGCAGAATCGGTGTGCAGAGTGGCGCGGAATAACCAAGAGAGAGCGCGAGTTGATGGCGGAACACCTTGCTTTGGGCGAGGAGGGCAACGGTGCCGCTGATCTCGCCGCCGACATCCCACGTTGGATCGAGGCCACAGGGGCCGCTGTCGTCACCGGTTCCGAACTGACCAACGTTGGCGGTGCTGACAAAGGTGCTGGAGCGGATCTCACCCAGCAAGTCGACGCGGGCGGCCACGGCGGAGGAAGTGCTGCCGAGCAGCGCGGCCAGCGTGCCGATGCCGAGCGCTTGTTTCATCCGCGCCCCGTGCGTTGGCAAACCGCTTCATAGACGGCCTCTGCCCCATGTACCCAGGCATCGAGTGAGAAGCGCGTCTCGGCCACCTCAACCGCAGCGCGGGCGAAGGCCAAGCGACGCTCGCGATCTTGGACCAATGACGCCAATGCTGCGGTGAACGCCGACAGATTACCTGCGGGCACCAGCACGCCGGTGACTTCGTGCTGGACGATCTCTCGGCAGCCACCGGTCGCCATGGCTACCACTGGCACGCCGAGCGCCATGGCCTCCATCAGGTTGAGCGGAAGTCCTTCGTTGTGCGAACAGGAGGTCAGCACGTCGAGTGAACGATAGGCATCGGCAATTTCCCGTACGTAACCCGCAAGTGTCACGTTGAGCTGCTCCGCGTCAATCCGAGCCTGTAGCTCCTCGGCCAGCGGACCTTCGCCGTAGAGCACGCCCCGCACTGGCAACCCCAGCCGTTTCAGTCCTGCCATCGCTGTCAAAAACTGCGCGTGACCTTTTTCAGGCGACAAGCGAGCAACCATCCCGACCACGACTTCGCCTTCGCGACAGAGTTCTCGTCGCAGATCGCGCTGGCCTACCTGGGCTCGCAGGTGGGATGTGTCGATGCCGCTCGGAAGTAGGTGCGTTTTCGACGACGCGACCCCACTGGCGATGACCTCGGACCGGTAGTCACTGCTTAGCGTCAGTACGGCCGCCGCCAACCGCAGCGACAGCCGATCGAGCTGCTCATACAGCCGAATCCGCAGATCATCCGGTCGAAGATAACCGTGGACCTCGACGACGAGCGGTAGGCCAAGAAATCGACACACCGCAACCGACAACACATCGGTTTTGATCGAGTGAGAGTGAACCACATCTGGGCGAAGCCGCTTGAGCGTCGAATACCAGGCGGCCACAAGCTGCGGATTGAGCTGTGACGTTGCTTCGACTCGGGTCGTCGCAATACCGAGTGCGCGAAGCTCTCGTTCGAGTCGATCCTGATCGTCGCCCAGCCGCGTCTCATGACAGAGCAGCACTTCGACATGGTGGCCACGTCGGGTCAGAGCCACTGTTTCGTCGAGCACACAGCGCTCTGCGCCATAGATTTGGCTCGCGGACTGAATGACGTGGACGATGCGCATCGGGGAATCAAATCTAGGCGACAATCTATCACGGCTATTTTGCTTCTCGGCGCAGTCGCTCAGCTTCGGCTCGTTCGAGGGCAGCGCGATGGCTCTGGCCCACTTGCTCCTCTATCTGAGCGCGGACCTCATGCAGTCGGGCGAGCAGGGCTGGGTCGTGACAGTCGGCGATCGCCATCTGCAAGGACTGACGGGCTGGGTCCATCTGGCCCAGTGCGGCGAGGATTTGGGCATGCGCGATGCGTACCTCGGGGGCCGGTTGTTTGGCGATGGCCTGTTCAGCCAAAGGAGAAGCGACGGTCAGCATCTGATGGCGCAGCAGCAGCTCCAAGAGCCCGCCGATGAGTAGTGGCTCTGCAGAATCCAGCCGTAGCAAACCATGGAGCGCTGTTGCGGCATCGTCTGCACGCGTTTCGGCCAGCGCGGCACGACCAAACCACGACCAAGCAGCGCTGTCACCTTGTTCCACTGCTTTGCGAGAGATCGCCAGGATCAGCGGCCAGCGAGGTGGCCGGTGGGTTCCCAGGTCATCCAGCAGCGCCATCCGCACTTCCGGGCGATTCGGCAGCTCACGCAGCAGGTCGCTAGGCTCCGTGCTGATTTCGAGCAGCAGCCCAAACAGCCAGTGTCGCTTTTCGGGGTCGGCGTCTCCGAAAAGCGGTCCCAGAAGTGACAGCGCTTGCCGCTGGTGACCGTGTCGTCCGAGCAGCCGGGCCGCCGTCGCTCGTGCCAGCAGATCGGACGGATTTTGCAGCAGAGCCCGATTGATCCAGCGCATGGAATCGGGATGGTCCTCGGCTGTGAGCCGCGCCGCCACCAGCGCCGACAGATACGAATCGAGGGGATGCCGGTGCAAGGCCTGGCTGGCGGTCTGGATCAACGTCGCGGAATCGGTCTGTGGAGCGGCTGCAAGTTGTTGCAAATGACTGCCATCTGCATCGTGGCTTGGAATCTTCATCTGCACCCACAGCGCGAAGATGATCGTGGCGAGCCCCGGCGCAATCAACCACCGAGCCGACATTGCGGCAATCGGCTTTTGCACCAAGCTTGCAAGAAGCAGCGCTGGGATAGCGAGCGCGCCGATCGCCAAGTTGAAGTCGAACAGGTTATGAAGTCCTAGCGCAACCAGTGCCAAGAACGCCGCCCGACGAACCGGAGAGGTCGTTTGTTGTCCGGGTTGCCACAGATGCCGTAGTGACTGCCACATCGCTCCGCAGAGCAGTGCCAGCAGCGCAAGTCCCGCGACGAACCCATAATCGAGCAGCGACTGAAGCCACTCATTTTCAAGATAGGTAAAGCGGGTCTGGACCGCCACGGCGGGAGACACTTGCAGCGCTGTTTCGAAGGCACCTCGTCCGATGCCAAACCAAAGATGACCGCGCAATAACGGCAGCGACTCACGCCACACCCACAGCTTGCTGCCTGGGGACAGCAGGTCACCATGGAGTCCCTCTCGAAACCGATCGAGCAGTTTGCCTCCCGGCCCGAGCCAAAGCAGCGCCAGACCGCATATGAGAGACGGCAGAACCACACGCCAGAGACGTCGTCGCAGGTCTGCTCGCTCGGGTGAATCTGCGACGAGCCACGCCAGAAGCTGTCCCAGCCAGCTACAGAGGATGCCAGCGCGAGACAGCGTCATCAGCAGCGCCAGGTTGAGCAGCACCAGTGACAAAATGCAGATCAGCCTCCGCTGCCGTCGTCGCGATGGATCGGTTTGCAGGATCATCCCGACGCACAGGATGGCTCCTGTGGAAAGCAGCGCGGCCATGTGGTTGGCGTTTTGCAGAACGGCCGGCCACAGGGCTCGGCTCGCTCCGGTGGCAGGCACCGCAAGTGGTGCCGGGAGCTTGATGCCGAGTGATGCCAGTGCTCCCAAGATGGCGATCAGTCCCGCTGCTATCACGACGAGTCCAGCCAATCGCAGGCTGTCGCCATGACGGCTGCGCAGCGTGGACCAGGCACCAAGCAAACACCACCAAGCGAGAAGCCGTGTTGCTTCGTGGGCCGTCTCAGCCGGATCAAGAGAAAGTGGGAAGGCCACGGTTGGATAACCGCCTAGCGCGCCCAGCACTTGTCGGAGCAGGGCATCGGAGCCCAGAGGAAGCGCGCCACGGACCGACGCTGGCATCGGCACACACTGCAAGGCCGTGACGATGGTCGCGACCAATAGCCAGATCGAAAACAGGGACACCGGCACACGCTGTTTCGACAGACCTCGGCCGACTGCCAGCAGCCCCGCGAGCCCAGCAACCACCATGGTTGCGGGACGGTCGACGGTGCCGCTCCACAAGACGCTGAGCCCAAGTAGCGGTGCCACCCAGGCGATCAGCGCTACCTGCTCACGAGTCGTGGTCACGGGAGCGCGCCGATGCAGGCTGCCACGATTCTTCACGCAGGGTGGTCGGATCGCTGTCGCTTGTACCAGGTGGCAGATGAGTCGTCGTAAAACGAACCTTGCGACGGAAGACCTCTTCCATCAGATCGGCTTTGCGACGGGCAGACCACAGCTCCAGTTCGAGATCGCTGCCAAGCGGGGCGGCGAGGGTGAGTTCGATGTCTTTGCTTTGGATGCGCACGCGGACGGCCTGGATGATTTGGCGATTGGTGCGATCGAGTCCATCGGCGACGCGCAGAATCGACGCGAGCAAGCGCACTTTTCGCCTTTGGGGCTCGCCAAGCTGGGTGAATCCCTCGTGGGTGTCCTTGGGCGTCGCTTTGCGGTGATAGCGCACACACTGCGCCAGGATCTTGATTTCCTCGACAGTAAATCCCGAAAGGCCGACGTTTTCGACCAGGTACTGCGCGTGCTTGTGATGCTTGGATGCTGCGATGTAAAAGCCGATGTCGTGGAGCAGCGCGGCAAACTCGAGCAACTCTCCCTCGGAGTTTGCCAAGCCGTGGAGGGGTCGCAGCCCGCGAAACAGATCGAGCGCCAGTCGTCCGACGTGCTGGGCGTGCTGCTCGCGGGCTTGACAGCGACGCATCAGGCTCACCACCGAGCGACGCCGAAGGTCTGGAAACTCGTCGGAAAGCTGAATATCGGGACGGTTCTTTTGCGCATAGTCAAAGATCAGACCCTCGCGCAGACCGGCCTCGCACAGCACGTACTCATCGGCGTGGAACACTTCAAGGAGAGAGCGAACCAGCACCACCCCTGGCAGGATCGAATCGGCGCGTCGTGGATCGAGCCCCGGCATGCGCTGTCGTTCGGCCGGACTCATCGCGAACAGTCGCTGCTCAAGCGCGTAGATATCGGAAAAGCGCACCAGCTTGCTACGCTCAGTCTTGCTCTTGTCTCCGGTGGCATCGGGGCGCTGCACAGTCGGCGAACACAGTTCGGCGAGTGCTCGGCCGGTGCCAGCGCTGATCGCCACGAAGTCGAAGCCGATGCGCTGAATCGGGGCGGCGATTTTTTCAAGAGCGCGGTGGCAGAACTCGGCGAGCTGGGCTCGCTCGTCGATGGTGGGCTGTTCGAGGGAAAACGACTGGAGCAGGCGCAGTACACCCAGTTTTAGGCTGCGCTGAAAGTACAGCTCGCGGGCATCACAGACCATGATCTCGACGGAGCCACCGCCAATGTCGAACAGCAGGGCGCGGCGGTTGCCGAGTGGCAGTACCGAACGGGCCCCCAGGTAGATGAGTCGAGCCTCTTCATCGCCGGTGATGACGTGAAGGTCGATGCCGGTCTCATCGCGCATGGCGCGGACAAACTCGCCGCCGTTGTCCGCCTCACGGGCCGCACTGGTTGCGACGGCCAGCAGCGCGTCGACTTGGTGGGTATCGCACAAACGACGGAAGCCGCGAAGCGCCTCGGCGGCACGTGCGAACGACTCGGGGGCAATGACCCCACTTTGAAACGTTGAATCGCCGAGCCGGACCATGTCCTTTTGGCGATCGATGACCTCGACCTGACCTTGGGCGCTGATTTGGCCGATCATCAGGTGGAACGAGTTGGTGCCGCAGTCGATGGAGGCGATCTTCATGCGCTGCGCTCCTGCTCACCAAGCAGGCCGTACATGGCTGGCATCGGTCTATCGTCGAGAACGGTCGACACCGGATGGGCACTGGCGGTACTGGATTCGCGGCCTGGCTTGTCATCGGAAGCGGCGGAATCCTGGCTACCGTCGGTGGACAATCGTGCCACGCGAGGCAGCTTCGACAAAAGACCCAGGTGGAGATCGCAGCGCTGCGGTTCACCGCTGTGGGTGGTTCCGGGCA
The DNA here is from genome assembly GCA_937859535.1 of uncultured Myxococcales bacterium. Classification (GTDB taxonomy): domain Bacteria; phylum Myxococcota_A; class Polyangia; order Palsa-1104; family JAEUJZ01; genus JAEUKA01. Next base: position 1,570 of record CALLYL010000761.1, on the reverse strand, counting down.
TCGTGAACGCAACGAAGACTTGGTTCTTTTTGTCCCAGGCCACCGTCGGTTCTCCAGCGCAGTGTTTGCGATCAAGAAGCACCGCCTGTCGCAGTCGATCGGCACAGGGTGGATAGGCCAGCAACACCAGTTCTCCGCTCTGCGGATCAGCATGATGGGCCGCCACGAGGAGCCCACGAGCGAGCGGTGCCGGGGATGAATACCCGACGGGGCTACGTTGGCTCAACTGACCGCCCGCCAATGCCAGCTCGAAGATCGCGGTGCCACCTTCGATGTGGGCTTCGAAAAATAGGCTGTCTCCCCAGGGTGCCCAGACCGGATGTTGCAGTCGTGCCTGGGAATGTCCCGGTAGCGCTCCGAGGAGCAGCTCGTGGCTACCGCGTGTCAGGTCATAACACCACAGCCGAAGCTGTCCGATGCTATTGCCACCGTCGTCGGCTAGGTAGGCAACCCGCCTCCCATCGGGAGAAAAGGTGGGATCGCGATACAGCCGACCGTCACCGCCGAAGAGACGTCTCGGCTCAGAACTCCCCGCCGTGAGCAGCCAGATTTCGCAAGTCGCGCCGACCTGCCGACTGTAGGCGATGCTGTGATCGCTCGCGATCGCGGCTCGACCCTCGACCGGACCGAGTAGCACCCGGGCAACGCGGCCTTTGCGATCGGTACACAGCCACTGTGAGTCGATTCCACTTGACAATGCGTGGAGAATAAATCTTCCGTCGGGAGAAAAGGTTGGGGTGCGATGATGAAGCTGCCCGGCGGTCAGGCGGCGAATCTTGCGTAGGTGGAGATCGCGGAGGTTGCCAAGGTGCGGTCGCGTCATCGCTGGTTCCTCATCGGCGTTGTCGCAATACAGGCGGTTGCTGCCGTGACGTCGGATGTTCGCGCATCGTATCGAGCCTAGGCGGAGAGAGGAAGTGTTTACTTCGTCGGTGCTTCTTCGGGGTAGCCGTTGGCTAGATCCTCGAGCGTGAGGCGGCGGCTGGCTTCAGGCGACATTTCGTCTTCTTCATCGGTGAAGCCTTCGAGCGATTCGCGGTCGTCGAGAACCTTGGCCGCCGCCGGTCCCTGCGCGACCTGAATTTGCCCAACCGTCGTCGTCGCTTGCTTACGAAGCTGACTGTTCATCCAGGCGATGAAGCGCACCGGGTGGTAGTGCCAGACCACAAAGTCTTTGGGCAGACCGACCTTTTCCGCCAGCTCGGCCGTGTACCACAGCGTCGGCTTGATCTGGTCACGGTACAGCTTGGCACGGGCGATCTTGGGCAAGGCGCGAAAGTCCTTGCTCTGCAATAGCTGCGATTCCCAGTCGGTACTGTCTCCCCACTCGGACTGAAAGCGGACTGCCAGCTTGCGCAGATCGAGCTTGGCTTGGTCGTTTTGGAAGAAGTCACGAAGCTCTTTGTCGGTCAGGATGCCGTCGCCCTTGCCTTTGGGCTTGTCGATCGCCGCGACGATTTCGCGTACGTCGCAGAAGTGACCGCCGGATTTGCCATCAACGGGCTTAAAGTATCCCGCTTCGAGCTTGGCCGAGATGTCTTCGGGGGACATGACTTCGACGTGGAGCTGG
>CALLYL010000760.1 GCA_937859535.1 uncultured Myxococcales bacterium | reverse complement strand
GTGTATCGATGGTCTGTGCAAATCAGGAAGTGGCGTTCAGACCGGGGCCGATGGTGGCATCGTGGACATGACTACCACGATGAGCGGCTGCAGCGATGGCAAAGGCTCTGATGTGAGCAGCAGCAGCAGCGGCACCAAGCCTGCTTGGGCGTGTCCCGGCACATATCAAGCATCAGGCGACAGCACCAAGAATGCAGATCGGCTATGTGCCGTCGGCTTTGCCATCTGTACGTTGGCGGACACGGTTAGTCAGAACTCCTGCAACAACGTGAATGGATTCTTCCTCGCCGATGTCCCGGTGCGCTTTCAGAACTTCAACTCCTCGTGTGGTGTCTCGGGCGGAGGACAAACTCCAGCCTGGGCGGGCTGCGGCAAGTCAACTGGCAACGTTGCCAACATTTCGGCCTGTGGTGGCTTTGGAAAGGCCATGTACGACTTCAACAACACCCAACTGAAGATCAACTCGCCCTTTACGCCGCTCGCGGCAACTACCCAAAACGACGCGACGTCAAACGGCGTGCTTTGCTGCAAGAAGTAATCGCTTCCAGCGCCGCGCCAGCATCGAATATAGTGCTCGAACATGGAGACAGTCACTACTTCGGCTCCGTCGCAAGAAGCCGTGCATCCCGCCCTCGTAAAGCCGCTCGCTGATGCCGATGTGCCGGTGCTGCGCGATGCCTATCGCCAGATGCTGTTCATCCGTCGCATCGAGGAGGCCGCTGCCAAGGCGTATGGTCAAGGCAAGATCGGTGGTTTTCTACACTTGGTGATCGGCCAAGAGTCGATCTGCGTCGGAGCCGCGTTGGCACTGCGTCCGACCGATTACATGGTCACGTCGTATCGCGAACACGGTCACTTTATGGCCAAGGCGGGCAGCTCGCTCGAGTCGGGGAAAGCGGTGCTGGCCGAGCTGGCGGCCAAGGACACCGGCTGCGTGCGGGGACTTGGTGGCTCGATGCACATGTTTAGCGCCGCCCATCGCTTCCTGGGAGGCTATGGCATCGTTGGTGCGCAAGCGCCCCTGGCCGCTGGGGTCGCGTTTGGTAGCAAGTACCAGAATCTTCCCGAGGTCACGCTGTGCTTCCTTGGCGATGGTGCAGTCAATCAGGGAGCGTTCTTCGAGGGCCTTTCGCTGGCGGGTCTGTGGAAGCTCCCGATCGTCTTCATCGTGGAAAACAACCAGTATTCGATGGGGACGCCGCTTGAGCGAACGCTGGCCCATCCTGACATTACGCTGCGAGCCTCGGGTTTTGCGATGCAGCGTGATCGCTTTGTCTCCGATGACATTTTGGAAGTGCGCGATCGGATCAGCGCCGCAGTCGAGCGGGCGCGGACCGAGTTTGTGCCGTCGCTGCTGGAGATCGAGACCTATCGCTATCGCGGGCACTCGATGTCCGACCCGGGCAACTACCGTACCAAGGAAGAGATCGAGCGGTGGAAGAAGCGGGACTCGATCGAGCTGGCACGGGCACGCCTACTGAAGGTGTTGCCCGAGGCCGAGATCGTGGCAATCGACGATCAGGTCCGTGAATGGGTGGCCGAGGCGGTCCGCTTTGCAGACCAGTCGCCACCCGCGCAAGAGTCGAGCATCTGGAACACCGTCTACGCGCAGCCTGGGACCGACCCTCGGCGAATGTGATGCGGGTGATCTGGCTGGGTCGTGCTCGGTATCAGCCGGTACTGGCCCTTCAAGAGCGACTGCGGGCCCAAGTCCTCGGTGGTGGACAAGAAACACTACTGCTCGTCGAGCACGATCCGGTGATTACGCTCGGACATCGGGCCGTTGCGGCCGATCTTCTGGTGTCTGAGTCTCAGCTAAGGTCGCGTGGGATTGAGACGGTGGCGGTGCGTCGCGGTGGCCAGGCGACCTATCACGGGCCGGGTCAGCTTGTGGTCTACCCGGTGGTCCGGCTGCGGGGCGGTGTCGTCGGTCACGTCGACTGGCTGACTGGTGCGGCGGTGTCCGTCGCGGCGCGGCTCGGCGTGACGGCAGAGTATCGTCGAGAGCCAGTTGGGGTGTGGGTTGCCGATCGAAAGATCGGTGCGGTCGGCGTGCATGTCGAGCATCAGGTTGCGATCCACGGTCTGTCGCTGAATGTGTCGACAGCGTCGACAGAGGTGTTTCGGCAGCGGCTCTTTGTGCCGTGCGGCGTAAGCGGTGGGCGGGTCACGAGCCTGGTCGAAGAGGGCGCTCCCTTGACGCTGACTCCGCAGGAAGTCATGTCGCTGTTCGCTGCTGCGCTCACGTCGGCCAACGGCCAGCCGAGTCCGTCGATCGAGGAAGTCAGCGTGGGGTCACTTCTTGAGGTGGTGCCGACCGCTCTCGCGGGGTGAGCCGTCGTCGGGATTGTCGCTCGCTAACCAGCCTTTGCGACGGAACCACAGGAACATCACGATCGGGACGACGCCGAACATCAGCGCCAGCGCCAACCCGAACGCGATCGGCGATCGAAACGGCATCATCTCGAAGTTCATGCCGAACAGACCCGACAAAAAGGTGACGGGCAGCAGCACCGCCGACACGATCGTGAGCTGCTTCATGATCTCGTTGGTACGCTGGCCGACGGCGGACATATAGGCGTCGACACAGTTTCCGAGGAGATCGCGCCCTGCCTCGATGCTCTCGTAAATGCGCGTCAAGTGGTCGTAGATGTCGCGGAAGTAGGGCGCGGTCTTTTCGCTGACGCAGGCGCTGCCGCCGTGACGGGCCATGTTGCCCATGACATCGCGTTGCGGGGACAGCACCCGTCTCATCGCAACCAGCGTTTTGCGCATCGAGTAAATACGGTGGAGGTCGGCGCGACTGGGGTTATCAAACAGCGACTCCTCCATGTCGTCGAGGATGTCGCCAAGCTGCTCTAGCACCGGAAAGTTTGAATCACATAACCCGTCAGAGAGCAGGTAATACACAAAGTCCGCGCCCCGTCCGAGAAGCTGTGGGTCGTGCTTGACCCGGTTCCAGGTGTGCTCGAGCGCCGGGCTGTGCTGATCGTGAACGGTGACCAGGTAGCTCTGCCCGAGAAACGCGTGCGTCTCCAGCATCGTTAGCGCCACCATCTGGGAGCGGCTCTCGGCCCAGAGCAGGCGTGGCACGTGCAGAGAGTTTTCCTCGGAGAGAATGCTCTTCGTGGTCGGCAGGATCGTAAAGTTGTGGGTGACGACGAACAAGTACGGGCTCGTCCCGGCGTACTCTTCGAGCTTGGGTCGCTGATCGAAGTGCAGACAGTCCTCGAGCGCCAGCGGATGGAAGCGGAAGCTCTGGGCGATCAGGTCGAGCTCCTCGGGCGTCTGCTTCGAGATATCGACCCAGCGCACGACTCCTGTGGAAGGCGAAAGCAGAGCGGCGCGTGCGGCTTCCTCAGCCAGCTCACGAATAACCATCCGTCCACCGTCCGTTAGTAGCTCCAGGATACGAATCATGCGCGTCTTCTGTGGGTCGTCCCCAAAGGGTACCGCGATCACCTGCCGACTAGCGAGAGGGTTTCGACGGGAGATCGTCGATTAGGCTTTGAGAGCAGCAGTGGCCAAAATTCTCTCGCACAGCGAGGGAAAGTCGAGCCCTGACTGCTGGGCGATTTTCGGCACCAAGCTGCGATCGGTCAGTCCTGGGAGCGTGTCGACCTCCAAACAGACAGCTCGTCCCGTTGGTGCCAGTAGCAGATCGGTACGCGTCACTCCGGCACAGCCCAAGGCGGCATGAGCCCGGCGAGCCAGATCATGACAGAGCTGCCTTTCCGCAGCGGTCAGCGGTGCCGGTACCAGGTACTGGGTGTCGGTGCGCTGATATTTCGCGGCGTAGTCGTAAAACTCACCAGCCGGGCGAACTTCGACGTCGCCGAGAACCACACCATCGAGCACTGCAACCTCGATTTCCCGTCCCGCTACAAACTCTTCGAGCAGCACCACGCCATGGAGCCTGCTCGCCAACTGGAGTGCGGACTCAAGCTGCGACTCATGGTGAACGATCGAGATTCCCACCGATGAGCCCTCTCGTGAGGGCTTCACCACCAGCGGCAAACCGATCCGCTGCACATCGGCCGGTCCTTCGTAGACCGTCCAGCGAGGCGTTTCGATGCTGGCTTCGTCAAATACCCGTCGCGATGCCACCTTATCCATCGCCAGCGCTGATGCCAGTACTCCCGATCCGGTATACGGAATCCCCGCGCACTCGAGCAGGCCCTGAATGCAGCCGTCTTCTCCGAGGGTTCCATGGAGCGCAACAAACGCGACCTCGACGCGATCGCGGCGCAGATCCGACCACAGGTTGTGATCGGTCCCCGTCCAGTCGATCGCAATGACTGGATAACCCCGGTCGCTGAGCGCTTCCGCCACTCGTCGTCCCGATGCCAGCGCCACAGCACGTTCGGCGGACGGCCCACCCATGATCACTCCAACCCGCTTCTTCATTGCGGCTCTCCGATGATTTTCACTTCCAGCTCGAGGGCGATACCAAATTGCGCCGCAACTCGCTGCTTGGCGAGATCAATCAGCGCCACAAAATCGCTGGCTCGGGCAGTACCAACGTTGACCAGCCAGTTGGCGTGGGCGGTTGCGATCTCGGCGTCGCCGATGCGTGTGCCCTTGAGCCCGCAGGCTTCGATCAGTCGACCGGCAAAGTCCCCGGCAGGATTTTTAAAGAAACTGCCTGCACACGCGACGCCATGTGGCTCCCGTTCTCGTCGACGCTTTCGCAGTGCGGCCACGTCAGATGCGATCGCCTCTCGATCTCGGGGGGGAAGCAGCAGTCGTGCTCCAACCACCATTTCAGATTGCGGCAGTGCGGAGCCGCGATACACAAAGCCGCACTCTGCGTGGGAGCGACGCACCAACTCGCCGCTGCTGCCAACGCTACAGACTTCCACGGTGACGTCTTTGAATTCGCCTAAGTAGGTGCCCGCATTCATGATCAAGCCACCGCCGATCGAGCCTGGCACCCCACCGAGAAACTCGATGCCACCGAGCCCACGCCGGGTCGCTTCGCTGAGTAGCTTGCCGGTGCTGACGCCTGCTTCGACGTGGACTTCGGTTCGCGGATCGTCGCCGTTCGGTTCCGAAAACGACAGTCCACGAAGCTTTTCCGATGCCAGCAGCACGCCACGGACACCCCCATCGAGGACCAGTAGGTTTGATCCCGATCCCAGTGCTCGGCACGGCAGACCGGCATCGGAGCAGAAGCGGCGCACTTTCACCACAGCGGCGACGGTTTTTGGTGCAATCCAGGCATCCACCGGCCCACCAACTCGCAGCGTGGTGTGTCGAGCCAGTGGCTCGTCGAAGCGGACCTCTCCTTGTTCTCCCAACAAATCGAGGAGGGCCTGTCTATGGCTCGACGAAAAAGGCATGATGCGCGGGTTTTAGCCCGACCACCATCGGCTGCCAATTTTTCGGCAGCGCGCCTGCTCGCTAAGCGGCTGTAGCCCTTGCAAATGGCGGCTCAGTTCACATAGCCTTTAAGATCACATTCGGACCTTGGCGCTACTTGGTCATCGTCGGCGGACTGGTTCTTCATCTGGCTCGAATGAGTCTGAAAATATGTGCTATCTCTTACAGAACGGGGTTAGTTGGTTATGCGAGTCATAGCGGTGCGTTGGGCGGAGTTGGAGACTGCGGTCGAGCGCAATGCCCCTGACACCGAGAGCTTCCTAGATACTCGCTCGGGCGAGGTGATCACACTGGTCGAAGCGGCTCCCAATGTCGAGGAGCTGCGAGCCAGGGTGATGAGCGGAGGTGACGCCTATCTGCGCGTTGAGCCCGCCTCCTCCCGCGAGCAGTACAAGTGGATGGAACGCTTCGTGGCGGGGGTAACGGAGCCGGTTCTGCGTGAACGGCTCATCATCAGCATCGATGGCAAGGGTGCCTTTCGGCGCTTCAAAGATGCGTTACTGAACTATCCGGTCGAGCGGGAGCGCTGGTTTGCCTATCGCGGCGAGCTACTGCATTGGCACATCCAGGAGTGGTTCAAGCGCGACGAGTTGACGACGCCTGAGCCCCCACCATGGGGTGAGGTTCAGGCACCGATCGACACCGATGTGCAGTTGCCGCGTCCGGTGGTAACGACCGAGGCACCCGGCGATGTCTACCGTCGGAGTGCTCGTGATCTGATCGAGCAGCTACCCGCCGCAGAGCTACCAGCGGCCATTACGTTCCTTGAGTTCCTTCGTGATCGGGGCGGTGCGGAGCTTTTGCGACCACGCCCTCCATCGGGAAGACCGAAACCGCCCATCGCAGGAGCCTAGTTGCCTCCCGTCGGATTCATCTTAAAGCGCGATCAGCCTGAATCGGTGCCACTGTGCGAGCAGCTCGTACGAGCGCTGCGAGACCATGGACACACCGAGCTGGTTTTGCGTGATCACGTCGAGCTGCCCGACTGGATTCGGAGTACAAGCGAGAGTGAGCTGCCACAAGATTTGGCGATGCTCGTTGCGCTGGGTGGCGACGGCACCATGCTCTATGGAGCGGGTATTCTCGGTGAGCGAGCGGTGCCGATTTTCGGCGTGAACCTGGGTCGATTGGGCTTTTTGACGTGCAGTACGCCCCAGGAGGCCTGTGAGACGTTGCTGGCTGCTCTCGATGGTAACGTTCTGACGGAGCAGCGACACCGCCTTCGTTGTCGCGTCTATCGCTTACCGGCCGATCGTACCGACGTCGTGCCAGGACCAGAGCATCTGATTGTCGAGAGAACCGCTCTGAATGACGTCGTGGTGAGCCAGCCGAAGATGGCGCGGCTGTTTGAGCTGGATGCTTTTGTCGACGGAGACGAAGTGACGACCTATCGCGCTGATGGTCTGATTATCTCGACTCCGACGGGATCGACTGCCTACAACCTGGCGGCCGGTGGGCCGATCTTGATGCCCAACATGGAAGCGCTGGTGATCTCACCGATTTGTCCGCACACGCTGACGGCCCGACCATTGGTGGTGCATCTGCGCTCTCTGGTTGAAGTTCGGCCGGGTCGAGATGCCACCCAGGTGCTGCTGACCGTCGATGGGCAGTGGAGTCACATGCTCGGTCCCAGTGATCTGGTGCAGGTGACCTGTTCGGATCATCCGCTGACGATCTTTCGTCCTCGGAACCGATCGTTCTTCGACCTGCTACGCAACAAGCTGCATTGGGGCGTTCGCGTCTGACCATCGCGGACAGAGTGCTTACGCAAACACCGGAGTTTACGCCAAGATCGCAGAAACGAGCGCCCCGCCAGCACATTGCCACGCGGGGCGAATTGGGGTACTTACCGCACGCTTACAAGCCAAAGCCGTAGGCAAGGGATCAAGATGAAGAAGGACCTAATCCAAAAAGTGTTCGAGAGCGAGCCCACCGTCAAAGCCGAAGGCAAGGGCTGCTATCTGATCAGCGACGAAGTCGAACTCACCATCATTTTCGACGTAGGTGGTCAGGAAGCGATGGCGGTGCCGAAGATCAAGCGGGTGACGCTCTCCTCCGATAGCTTTCTCATCGAGACTCAAAAGGGCGAGCGCATCTATCTTGACGATACGCTCGGGATTCGGGCACTCAAGTTC
>CALLYL010000759.1 GCA_937859535.1 uncultured Myxococcales bacterium | reverse complement strand
TGAGCTACGCGCACCGCCCGCAGCCGATGCCTCAGCCCGCGCCGCAGCCGCCGATCTATCAGCGACCGAGCTTCGAGCAGCGCCCGCAGCCGATGCCGCAGCCGATGCCGAGACCGAGCTTCGAGCAGCGCCCGCAGCCCGCGCCGCCCGCAGGCCCGGTCCCGGCACCAGGTCCGGGTGGGCGTCCGCATCGTCAACATCCCTAGCCTGAGTGTGTCGTGATGTTTCGCTTCGCCTCGCTGTTCCTGATCCTCGTAGCGCTGTGCAGCGCTGGCTGTCTCAAGCCCTTACCGCTCCGGGATGAGCTGGTGATGGCCGAGGTCTTGCGTCGCTACGGAGACTTCTACCCCACCGATGCCGCCCATCGACCCGAGGTGGGGCTGGTTCGCCCGCGCTTTGGGGTGCCGGTGATTGCCCAAGTGGGGACTCCGTTTATCGTCGAGGTGCTTCAGCAACCGGGGGCCCGGCCACCGCATGCCGCCCTGCTTCGTCCCGACGCCGACATTGACTCCGGTCGCGGCTGTCTTGGCGGCCAGCCTTCCCCCACCTGTTTCGTGCTGGACCTGGAGGTTGCCGAGACCAGACCGATGGCGAAGGGCTCCGCGTGGGTGGTCTATCGCGCCAGGGCGCGGGATGTGCTCCTGCCCGGTGGCTACGATTTGGTGCTGATGGACGAGCAATCGGCCGTGCAGCGCAGTCCGCACTCGGTGTGGCTGCGCGCCGATGACCCGGAACGGATCGATCGGCCTCGCATCGCCCATCTGTCTGATCTGCACGTCGGCAAAGGCAACTCACGGCATGCTGGCCAGATCCTTGAGCGGTTGTTTGCGATCGTCACCGAAGTCAACCAACTGAAGCCGGACCTGGTGGTGGTGACGGGCGACTTGGTGGATCGCGGGCAGACCGAGGGACTCCAGTTCGGGGCCCAGCAGGTGCTCCGTCACGTCAACGCGCCGGTGCTGGTGGTCATGGGGAACCATGACATCGAGTTCGGCTTCTTTCGCTGGCCGGTTCGTCGCTACGGTGCGGGCTGGGTTCACTTTGCGCAGGCGTTTCATCCACTGCTCCACTATTCGGTGCCGCTGGGTGGCTATGACTTCGTGGGTTTCGACAGTGGTCCGGCGGTGCGTTCGTTCCGAATCCTGACCCGAGGTCTGCATCGCGAGAGCCTCGATACCTTGCGCAAGGACATGGACAGTGCGGCGGCGCGGGGCCGTCGGGGCGTGGTGATGTTCTCGCATGCCCCATCGCGGGCGGTCCTAAGCAAGAGCGTCAACCCGACCGGGTCGGGCTTCTTTGGGCGAATGGATCAGGGTCGCGCTGAGTTCGAGCGGCTCATGATCGACGGAGGGCGTCAGGGGCTGCAAGTGCTCCATCTGGCCGGTCATACCCACTGGTCAGACGTGTTCGATCTGGTGCCGCGTGGCAAGCGGATGAGCTTTCTGCCGTGGCGCGATGCCTCGCCTTGTCTGCGGCCGCTGCGCGGATCGGTGGGGATTGTGACCACCCAGGCGGCAGCGCATGCCGGGGTCTCGGGCAAGAAGAACGCACGGGGCTACGGCTATTCGCTGATCGAGCTGGGTGGGGAGTTTCCTCGGGTGGCAACCATGCAGCACGGAGTCGGACGACCCACCGAGTGTTCCGATGCCGAGCTATTTGACCTGGCGCAACGGACCATCGGCAAAGGTCGACGTAGCGTAGGGTTGTAGAAACTCTCTTTGGGTTTGTGGGAATCGGGCGGACTGCAATGGCACTGCCGAATCGACTGTGGCTCCCGGACGGCGGTCAGGAGCTGCCAACTTTTGCTCCCCTGGTACCGCGTGTGGCCTCGGAGTCGGTGGTGTTTCCACTGGGGCAGCGCTGGCGACGTCGGGCCGTGCTGGCCGGAGGCGAGGGACAGCCCGAACGGACGGTGCTGGTGGAGTGGTTCAGTGCGTCGGATCTGCACCCGGCCCAGATCGAGCCATTGCGCGGCTTCTGTCACATCAACCTGCTGCGGCTGCATCAGTTTGGTCAGTCGGACGGGCAGACCGCCTATGCCATCAGCGAGGCTCCACTTGGGCTAGACCTGGCGACGATCGCCAAGACCGCTCAGGTCAAGCTGCCGGCCTGGTGGGCAGTGGCGGTGCTGTGCGACGCGGCTCGCGGGCTGCTTGCGCTGCACCAGTTTTTGGCCGGGCGGGGTGCTTTGCGAGGTCACGGGGCGGTCGACGCGAGCAGCCTATTTGTCAGCGCGTCGGGACGGGTGCAAGTCCTGACATTTGCGCCGCTTTTGAAGGTGTCGTTGACCGAGGACTCGATTGCGCCGGAGGTCCGTCAAGGGGCACGGTTCGCAACGGCGGCATCGGACGTCTACTCGCTGGCGACCCTGCTGCTGGCGCTGCCGCTCGACCGACCACTGCCCGACGCGCTGCTGCGGCTGCTCAGGCGCTGTCAAACCCCGCACGCGGAAAAGCGTCCGACGATGGCGCTGCTGTGCGAGACACTCGCGGAGGCACGCTGGCTGCTCGGGGCACCGCTCAACCTGGCCGAGCGTTTGGGCGGTGAGCTTAGCCGACTGCTGCCCGCCATAAGGAGCCGGGATCTCGCAGATGGTGACTGGGGCAGTATCGGGCCGGTCACGTTTGGGCCCTTGCCAAAGACGCTGTATCCGCTATCACCCACGGCCGTGTCGCTATCGGCCACCTGGGATGCCGCACCACCGGTCGAGCAGGCCCCGCCGCCGCAGCGGCTGTGGTCGTGGCGGTGGACGCTGGCGGTGGTGCTTGCGACTGTGGCGGGGGGGGCGCTGGCCTGGCTCATCGATAGTGGTGCGGTGAGAGCGCCGCGACCGCAGCCCGTGGCCAGCCAGCCCGATGGGAAGCTTACGGCCCTGGCTCCTGCGAAGTCGTTGCCGGAGCGGTTCCTTGTGCGAGCGGGGGAAAAGGGCCAGCTCGGAGGGTTGCGCGGCCAGATCCTGCGCAGTGATTCGAGCGTGGAGGGGCTCCGGCTGACCCTGCTGCTGGTAAACGGGACGGCTCGGTCGCTGCCTCTCGATCCGATGTCGCTGCGGATCAGTGCCGCGTCCGATGCGCAGGCGTTTGCACCCGAGCCGATTGCCGCAATGGTCCTACCTCCGGGCCAGATGCAGACGGTCGAGCTGCGCTTCGTGATGCCGCAGCTACCTTCCGGTGGTCTGCGGCTGTGGCTGCAACCCTAAGCGTTTCGCGTTCGTGCGTTGTGGCACGGCGGGGCACGATCGTGATATTGCCGCCGCGATGGCGGTGACCCCGTGATGCGCGCTTTGCAGGTTGTACCGAACCCAGTCAAGGTGCGGGTGGTACGGATCCTTGGGTCGGTGATGGCGGCGCTGCTGCTTCTACTGTGGCTTGTGCGGGACTGGCCGCTTGGCGCGCTTGGACTTGCAATCGGCTGTGGTGCCATCGGCGGGTATGTCGGGTGGTGTCGGTGGCCGCGCTGGCGGTGGGGGATTTCGGCAGCCAATCTGAGTGATCTGCCACAGCCACCGGGTCAGCTTGTGCGGCTGACGTTTGATGATGGGCCCACGGCTGGGGTCACGGACGTGGTGCTCGATCTGCTGGCCGAGCACAGGGTGTCTGCGTCGTTCTTCATGCTGGTGAAGAAAGCGGAGGCGCATCCCGAGCTGGTGAAGCGAGTCTTGGCCGAGGGGCACATCCTGGGTCTCCATGGCGAGGATCACCGCTTGCCGTTTTTCCGCAGTGCGTTGGATCTGACCGAGTCGCTCGGGCGGGCGCGGGCCAAACTGGAGCAGATCGCCGGGCAGCGGATCGAGCTGTATCGTCCGAGCCATGGCGCAAAGAACCTGGCGCTTCTACAAGCAGTGCGGACGCTCGGACTGCGGTTGTGCTTCTGGGACTATGGGGTGTGGGATACCGATGCGCCGCCGAGCGAGGTGCTGCTGGCTCGCCTGCGGGCCACGCTGCCGACCGCTGCCGAGCGGGTGGAGTCACCGCAGCAAATCGGGCCGGTGGTGCTGCTTCATGATGGACTCGGCGACCTACCAGAGATACCACCTCATGCGCGAGCCATGACCGAGGCACTCGGAGCGCTGCTGCCGCAGATGAGCCGACCGCCGATATCGATGATGAGAGAGAGTCAATGACCCAGCAGGTGGTGAGCCCACAAAGCAGTCGAGAACAGAATCCCAAGTCGTCGGGCAGCTTGAGGTGGGCGCTTGCGGCCTGGATTCTGGGGATGGTGCTCATCCAAGGGCTCGGTGCCTCGACGAAAGATCGGCTGGCGGCAGAGCGCGATTACTTCGCGGGCACGCTCGGACATCGGCCTGCGGACATCGTGCGAGCGGTGCGGGCCTACCTGGCCGATGCCAACGACATGCGTCGCTACTACGCCTACGCGAACGCGTTTTTGGGCAAACCCTATTACGCCTACTATGTTCGGAGCGCCGCGTCGTGGAATGCCGAGTTTCGCAGTGGTGAGCCTCCGCAAAAGGAGGACGGGAGGCTGGTGACTCCCTCGTCGATGCAGTTGCCGTATCGCGACTACTTGGTGGAGTACCCGCCTGGGGTGTTTCTGGCTACGCTGCCACCGGCGCTGCTGCTGCCAGCCGGGGACTACGGGGATGCCTACTGCACGCTGTTCACGGTGGAGATGGCGCTGCTGCTGACTGCGGCGATCGGGCTGTGTCTGCGGCTGCGTGTGTACTTGCCCGGCCAAGCATCCGCACTGCGGCCTACCTCCGCTGCGCTGTGGGCGGCCGCTGCGATGGGGTGTTTCGGCCTGGGCGCGATTGCTACCCATCGCTTCGATCCGGTGATTGGGCTTTTGCTGGTGGCGATCGGACTGGCGGCGTGTTCGGAGCGCTGGCTGCTCGGCGGTGCCCTGCTTGGACTCGCGGTGGTGAGCAAAGGAGTCCCGCTGCTGGTGGCACCGGTATGGCTTATGTACCTGGCCTACAGAGCGCAGCTTGGCGGTCCGCAGAGACTGTCCGTTTCGGTCGGAAAAGCGCTGCTCGGAGCTACCTTGGTCGGGCTCCTGTTTGCGATACCGATGTTTCTGTGGACTGGGCTGTCGATGTTCGATGCGCTGCGCTATCACGCCGACCGGCCGCTTCAAACAGAGAGTACCGGTGCCGCGATCTTGGGAATGCTGCAAGCGATCTATCCGGGCACGATCAAGTCGGTGTTTTCCTTCGGCTCGATGAACGTGGTGCCAAACGGAAGCACGCTGGCCGGAGTCGACGCGCTGCTGAAACGGTCGCACTGGCCGCTGACCGGACTCGGAATCATCGCGGTCGTGGTGCAGCTAGCGGTGCGCATGAAGCGAGCGGTGGGCCGAAAGGAGCTGGCACAGCTCGCCGAGCTGGCACTGCGCGGCCAGTGCGTAGTGATGGTGCTGTTCATGGTGTTTGGGCGCATGTTCAGCCCTCAGTACCTGATCTGGATTCTGCCGCTGGGGCTACTGCTATCCCTACGAGTGAGCCGGGGTCTGACCGGGCTGCTTTTGGTCGTCTTTTGTTTGACCCAGATCGTCTTGAGTGCGCTTGGGGGACTGATGTTCGCAATGTGTCCCTGGGCGTTTGCGATTCTGTTTCTGCGAAACGGACTGCTGCTGGGCTGGTCGGTGTGGCTGTTGCGTACGGACCTGCGTTGACCAGCGAAGCTTGTGCTTTCGGACTCGATGCTTCTTCACCGATCGATCCCATGACATATCTATCTAGTTGAGCTGAGATAACGATGGTCGTTGGATGTGGCACCGTGAGTCTTACTGTGGTGAGTCACGGCGAGTGCGGTGGAATGCAACGAACACCGCACTCAGAACTGTGACCAGTCCGTAGCTGATGGTGCGATCCAGCACGGTGATGGCCATCGCTCGTTCGGGAGATACGCCATACACACAGAGTACGGTGATTAGCGTACCTTCGACTGCTCCAAGTCCGCCCATCGTGGGAACGATGCACTCTATGAGGGTCGAGATCGAAAGTGCGACGGCCTGCCAGGGAGTGAGCACAACGCCGAATGCTCGAGCCGCAACCAGTAACCGGAGTGCGTCGAGTGTCCACACCGCTTGTGCATAGAGAACCGAGATACCCAGATTTCGGAAAGGCACCCTGAGTGTGCGCAGCTCGGTCAGCACTTGCCTTAGCCTTGAATGCAGGCCCACGATGCGCTGAGTTGGGATGCATAGCCCAAGCAAGAGCAGTCCGAGAGCGACAAGCCAGGGCAGGGTGCTCCTGAGGGTCGGCCAGCTCACGGTGAGACTAAGATGCCAGGCGAACAGTCGGTCGAAGAGGCGTGGCAGAGCGGGGAGCGCTAGCAGCACAAACAGGGGGAACTGAGCAGCCTCGATGGCTCGATCGTACAAAGATGAAGCGGTGGCTAGCCGCAGACCAATGTCTGCTCGCTTTTGCAAAAGGACGACTCGCAGTAGATCGCCACCGAGTCGGCCTGGTGCCAGGTTGCCCACGCAGGTTGCCGCCAGGTTGATTTCGAGTAGCAAGCGCAATCGTACCTGTATGCCCAGTCCACGTAGTAGGATCTGCCAACGCATCACTGACGCGAAAATGGCCAGAACGCAAAGCCCAAGAATACCGACTGAATAACCTATCGGAGTGCTTCCGAGAAGCGCAAATGAGCGATGGAAGGTTTCCAATATAGAATGCAGCATTTTTGCTCAAAATGGCCCAATCGATGGGGCCAGTGATGGGCTAGGTTGCCTTCTGGGTTTGAACTTGCTCGGCTCTCCATTTAACGCCCCAGAGCAACAGCAGGCTCATGCCAACATTGATTCCGTACTCGAATAGTGGTTCTAGCTTATAGAGTTGACGGATGACCATGCTGGAGCGTTGAAAGTCCTGAGAAATACGCAAGACAATCTGGGTCTTGTCATCGGCTAGGGATTGGAAGTCCCAGCGAATGCGTGCGTCTCGTAGGTCTCCCGATAGACCCATCAAATCCACGGACGAGCGACTCAGCATCACGCCATAGTTTGTGCGCCAAGACATTAGAGGCAGCGTCTGCTCTAGCTCAATCTTCTGCGGGGATCCCTCTCCGGTGTTGCGGCTCAGCGTGATAGACGGTACAAACTTAGACCAGGCAGAAGGTTCCCCAGCGATTTGAAGCAGTGTCTCGATTTTGGCACGGGCCTGGTCGATGAGATTCAGTCCAGAGAGTCGATCATTTTGCGTTCGGGTTAGCACCACTACCCCCCGTTCAAGTAGAAAATGATATCCTCCTTGTGTCCGATTTAATGCTGGAATAGTACGTATTCCAGCTAGTTGTTCGGCTCGCTTTTTCATCGCAAACTGTTGGGTCATTTGGGTGATTAGGGCCAGTCCATATTCAAGAGATGGGACGCTCGATGTTAGTCGATTAACAAGACCCTCATCGGGCATATTTGTATATCCATATAAGACTAGCAGTGTGCCTCTTGGCACGGGTATAAACTCCCATCGGTAGTGGCGCGTTGCACCGTCTTCTGGCTCAGTCATGTCGATGCTGGGTAGACTTCCACTCGACTCCTTTGGCAAAAAGACATAG
>CALLYL010000758.1 GCA_937859535.1 uncultured Myxococcales bacterium | reverse complement strand
CCGTGCGCTGGGACGGATTGGTGCAGTGGAGTCCCAAGCGACGTTGCTCAAGCACATCTCTGACCCCCACGAGCCCAGTGTAGAGTTGGCGCTCGCGGAGTCTTTGGCGCGACGGCATCATCCAGAAGGAGTCCGTCGTTTGACGGATTTGCTGGAGCGTAAGTCGACCGATCCAGAGCTTCGCTTTCGAGCGGCAGCAGTCCTTCTCGAGCTGGGAAATCATTCGGGAGCCGCGCTGCTGTGGGAAGGACTATTGCGTGGGAATCTGTCCGAACTGACCAGACTGGCGACGCTGAGTCCGCTGGCGCTAGCCGGTGACGTGAAGGCCAGAGAACAATTAACAGATTCCTTTGCACATAGCAGTCAGCCCCAAGGTCGACTCTTCGCAGCGTTCACTTTGGCGCGACTAGGAGATGAAACAGCACGCAAGTTCTTGGTGGAAACGGAGTCCACGGCGGGACCGCTACAGATTCTGTCCGCGCAGCTTTTGGCGACGCTCGGTGATGCGGTTGGGAGTGATCTGTTGCTGCTTACCGCCAATAACAACAAGGAACCAGATGCTGTTCGGGAGCTTGCAATTACCGGACTGGCCGATTGCGGCACGGAACGGGTGCTGGCTCCGCTCGACAAGATCATCACCAACGAAAACGACAGTGCATCACTGCGGGTGATCGCCGCAGGCGCGCTGCTTCATATCCTGATTGATTCAAAGAGCCAGTTGGCGCAACAGAGCTTGACCTGGGCCTATGTTGCGTTGGGCAGTAGCAACGCGAGTACACGTGAATTGGCCGTCGCAGCACTCGGGCAAATCGAATCTGACGAGTCGATACCGCACCTGCGTATGGCACTTCGCGATGAGGCGAAAGGAGTACGTAAGACCGCCGCCTATGCACTTGGCCGGAAGCGGGTTCGTGCTGCGCTGCTCGCACTCGCAGAGTCTCTGGATGATCGCGATGTAGAGGTGCGAGCTGTCAGCCTTCGTGCCATTCGTCGTGTACGGGAGTCTCTGTATCGGCAAGGCGACACGGCTGTGGACGCGGTGGTCTTGGCGAGACTTGCTCAAGTCAGCAAATCAGGTACAGAGCCCGATCAGGTTGCTGCCGCCGCGATCCTTTTGCAGATTGGCGACAAGAGTCAGGAGGCACGACTTGCGGCGTCGTTGTCTTCTGCGGATCCACTCGTCCGCAAACTGGCTCTGGAGTTTGCTAACTCCAACGAAGAGATCCTGGCTACAGCGCTACAAGACGGAGATCGCGGGGTTCGCTTTACTGCGGCCAAGCGTCTACTGGAGCGTGGATCTCGACGCGGGATAGCCATCCTGAAAGAGGTTTCTCAAGTCGCCGATGTGATGGGCCTGATTGCGTATAACAAGCTCAAAGCGATCGGCGAAGACGTTCTCCCACCGGAAGGGCTAGCTCGAGTTCTGCAAGGCTCGGAATTGCAAGGACGTCTCGATGCGCTGGACGTAGTGGCAGAGATGCCTCCCGAGCAAGCGGTCGCGCTGCTGTTTTTGGCGAGCCGCGATATGGCCGGCGCGATGCGCCATCGCGTCGCCGAGATTGCGAAGGAGATGTACCAAAGAACTGGTATGAGCGCGTTACTGCACCTTCTTCAGAGTTTGGCAAGGGATGCTGATCCGCTGGTTCGCTCGACGGCAGTCGTCGCGTTGTCAGCGAAGGGGAGTACGTCGAAAATCCCGGTCACGCCACCGCCAGATCCAGTGGTGAATCGTAAGCAGAGCGTCTCTACAATCGACCTCGCGAAGCCAGATATGGCTCCGGCCAACGCGCCGCAGCGCGATGCGGGTATCGTGCAGAGCTCGGTGGCAGTGCCCACTGTGACCGCCGCCGCATCGCCATCTGATGCTGGGACCGATCCCAATGGACAACTGCTCATTGAAGCTGGGGACTCCGTGCGAGTTCAGATCGATCACGGTGTTGCCGCAGTGGTTTCCAAAAAGCCGATTTCTCTCCCTGTTGGCGTGCATCGACTGCACTACTTGGGGGGTGAGAAAGAGGTCGAGGTGCGGCCCGGAACTGTCTCCAAGATTTCCATTCCGGTAACCACCGCAGACCAACTGCTGTTCGATGGCAAGGAGGCGTTTCACGCAGCCAAATTGGATCGGGCGCTTGAGAGTTTCGAGAAGCTGCGATCGCTCGAACGACGCGGAAGGATACGGTCAGGACTCTCCCCAGAGATCGCCTTTCACCTGGCACGGATCTACGAGTCAAGGGGCGAACTGGGTCGAGCACTGCAAGAGTACAATCGACTCCGATCGATGCCGGCGGCAGCGTCAGAGTACCTAAGCTCTGTGGAAAAGGCAATGTCGCGGCTTGCCGCAGATGTCGGACACATCATTTTGTTCCGAACGCCGAATACAGAAGGTGGCGGTTGCACCCGCGACGATCTCTATTTGCCTCCTGGGAATCACATCCTTGATGTCGGTGCAGGTAAGACGGAACTGGTGCGCGTTCAAGCAGGAACGACCGTGACCTTGAGCAAGTGTCGCTGATATGATGTGCGGATTCCTATGTCTCTGCTGACCCTTCCTTCTGTACGTCACTGGATATCGCTTGGGGTACTGATCGTGGCTCTGTTTGGAGCCTCTGTTGGAACCATGAGGGGTCGTGTCTGTGTGGCCGCGACTGGTCAGGGTTCACAGACAGCGGCTGCTCAACATCTGATGCAGGAGGGCAGCCGTGCGCTGGCCTCCGGTAACCTGCCGCTGGCGCTGCAAAAGCTAGAACAGGCCTATCTGAAGGCTCCACTTCCTGAGGTGCTCTACTTACTGGGGAAGACGGCCCAGCTTCAGCAGCGTGACCTGGCTGCCGTTGACCTGTACAGACGGTATCTGGCTGCTGTGGAGGACTCCGTACCTTCTCCTATCAACGCTGAGATTCAACGCTTTGTTGCCACGGTGCCGAAGTCGTATACCGAACTAGAAGTTGTCTCGGTTGATGTGGGCGCGGTACTGCGGGTCGATGGACGAGTGGTCGGTTCTCTGCCTCTGGCCGCGCCGCTGATCCTAGCCGCGGGGATGCACCGCTTTGAGCTAGCAAAGAACCAGCACAAATTCGAGACCAACGTACTCCAGATTCCGTCTGATCAACGCGTTCAGCTTCAACTTGCTCTGGCTTCTCGGTACGCGGTGTTGACAGTGGCAACGGCGGTAGCGTTGTTGATTGTTCCTCCGACCGTTACCCCTGACGTAAAAGCCCAGCTTACCCAGCAGATCACCCCTGCGGTGCAGCAAGCACATGCCTACCTCATTCCGGGAACCCAGACGGAGGCAGCGCTGCAACGAACTTCGGCACCGGCAGAGTGCGAACAGAGTGTTGATTGTTTAGAGCAGCTTGCACGTCAACTGGAGGCTTCGCAGGTTTTGTCGCTTACGATTCTTCCATCTGTGGATACTCCGAAGTTGGTGCGGGTGCGACTATTCGATGCAGAGATCGGTGCGACTGCAGGAGCTGCGGAGGATTCCTGTGATTCTTGTGTTGCCGATTCGATCAAGGACAGGATTCCCAAGCTTGCGCAGCAGGTACTCAAAGCCGCTTGGAATCGTGGCCGAGGCTCCGTGCAAATCACATCGGAGCCTCCTGGCGCAGTGGTCATGCTGGGGGGGCGAGTGATGGGCAAGACTCCGTTTGCGAGAGATGCCTTTGACGGGCCGCTGGACTTGGAACTGTCACTCGATGGATTCTTGCGATCTAGGCACAAAATCGAGGTTGCTCATGGTCGACAAACAGCGCTGGCGGTGGTGCTGCAAAAGCCTGCTCCTCCCATCGCTTCTGCCGCTGTCAACGCGCCGGTCGCATTCGACAAGCCACTTACTTCGCGAAGACCAATCTGGCGCTGGGTCACTGGGGGAGTGATCACTGGAGCGGGGATCATATTGGCCGGATTCGGATTCTCTGCCTTGGCTGCGAACGGTACCTGTGTGGTAGATCCAGCCACTCCTGGAGCAGTCTGTGGCACGGTCCGGAATACCGGTACACCGACAGGTGCACTGCTGGGTACGGGGGGAGCGCTGACAACGGTCGGTGTCGTGCTGCTGGCGCTGCCTCCAAAATAGAACGCTTCGTGATTATGGTTAGAGTGAGGGGAGATTTCGATGCCTATTCTGATGCCTAATTCGAGATATCGAAGTGTAGGTGGCATTGTGTTCGGGGGGGGCATTGCATTGATCACTGCACTGACGGGCTGCGCCACCCTGTGGGATGGCTTTGGGGCGGCAAATCCTCAGAGTTGTGTGGTGACACCCTCCCTGTGTAGCGCTGAGGAATACTGCAACCCAGCGACCAATCAGTGCGAGATCGCAGATGGTGGATCAATGCCACCGGACTCCGGTGTTGATTTGGGAGAACTGCCCACCAAGTGGGCACTTGTTCCCAGTGGCACCACCGTGGATTTGCGTGGAGTCTGGGGGGCTTCATCGAGCGATGCTTGGATCGTCGGTGATGCTGGCACGATTTTGAATTGGAACGGCAGCACCTGGAGTTCCACTACCAGCCCAACTGCGATGGATCTCTATGCCATCTGGGGGACTGATTGGAAGAGCATCTTTGCAGTCGGAAATCAGGGCGTGATTGTCAGATACAACGGCTCGCAGTGGAAGTCGCAGAACTCCCCCCGCCCGGTCTCTCTACGCGGAGTTTGGGGGCTTAACCAAGACGAGGTCTGGGCCGTTGGTCTCGGTGGGTGGATCTTTAAGGGCGGGTTTGGGAACAACTGGAGTGTTCAGTTGAGTCCAACCACAGAGGACTTACATGCGGTCTGGGGAGTGAGCGAGAACAATCTATGGGCTGTGGGTGGCAGTCAGACCGTTGTCAGAAACACTGGATCCGGCTGGTACATCGAGGGAACCGGAGCCAACTCCACCCAGAACGGTTTGTGGGGGGTCAACAAGAGCAACATTTGGTCGGCTGGCACGCTCGGTTCGGTCCGCTTCTGGGATGGCAGCTCATGGAAGGATCTTGCGGTGAACTCTGACGTCACCCGCAGCGTGCTGTATGTCTATGGCACGGATGCCAGTCATATCTGGATGACCGGTGAAAGAGGACTCCTGCTGTTCTTTGATGGTGCGCAGTGGTCGAAGCTGCCAACTGGAACCACCAGCGACTTGAACGGCATCGTTCGGGTTGGGGCGAACGACCTGTGGATGGTTGGGTCTCACGGGACCATCTTGCATCAGACGTTGTAGGGGCTCACCTAGAGACGCCTAGACCATCATCCGCGATCGTTGATTCCTGATACGCCTGGCGAAGCCTGCTCCTATGCGGAATCCTCAGTGGCCACAGAGTCTCCTGTGATATCGTGCGGAGATGATTGTGGATCTTCCGGACTGCTGGCGGCGTGCGCTGAGTAGCGAGCTTGGCGCAACCTACTTCGCGGACTTGGCCGCATTCCTCGATGAAGAGCGAGCTCTGCATGATGTTTATCCCGGAGGCGGTCTTTCGCGCCTTCACAGAGACACCGCTTGCTGACGTTCGCATCGTGCTCCTTGGACAAGATCCATATCATGGCAAAGATCAGGCACACGGTCTGTGCTTTTCGGTGCCCGATGGAGTCGCGATTCCGCCCTCGCTTCGCAATATCTTCCGGGAACTGGAGTCCGATCTACAACTTACGCCTCCAACTAGTGGCAATCTCAGTGCGTGGGCAGCACGCGGAGCGCTGCTTCTGAACACGGTCCTGACTGTGCGTGGCGGCGAGGCTGCTTCACATGCAAATCGCGGCTGGGAACGACTCACCGATGCAGCAATCCGGATCGTGTCTGAGCGGCAGAAGCCGGTGGTGTTTGTACTGTGGGGGAAACCGGCGGAGCAGAAGGTCAAGCTGCTGGATCTCTCGCGCCATCGCATGGTCGTTAGAGCACATCCCTCACCGCTGTCTGCTCATCGTGGATTCTTGGGAACGCGCCCTTTTTCGGCCATTCAGCAGGCCCTGCGTGAGCTAGGACAGCCCGAGTTTGACTTTCGGCTGTAAGGTCATCTGGGTTGGACTCTCTCCTTCCGATCATCACGAGATGGATGGACCGAACTCTTGCTGACGACGGTCAACCCCAAACCATCACGTGGCTGGCAGTGGTCGAGGGTTGAAATGCTCGCGACGATCACGCACCCTGTTTCTATACGTGATGTCATCTGCCCAGCGCCATAGTCCGCTGTGGAACCATCCACTCAAGCTTCCCGCGGATCTGCTGCTACCGGCCACCAGGCTTCGGGTTGCGTATCTGCTGTTGGTGTTGGGGCTTCTTCCCGTCTTGCTGTTGCTCGCGACCGATCGATTTTCCTTTTTGGCGCGTTTGGCCGCGTGGATTGGACTTGTGCTCGCGGGGCTTCCCACGGTGACGCTCCTTACGAATCGGCGAGCCCGACCATCCTCGGTGGCGGGCTTGTCTCTGATGATCACGCTCTGCTATTTCTTGGCAGTCCTTCATGAGGAACGCCTGCTGCTGCGCTGGGGAGAGGCGCGGATTACGGAATCTGCGGTGACACTGGCCATGGTCTACGCCGCGCTGTCGATTCCGGTCTTGCAGCTTGGTTGGTGGTTGTGTGGAACGCTTGGGGCACCACGGCTGTTGCCTCGGCTGCGACTCCCCCTATCAGAGCGCGCACTGCTGATTGGCGGGGTCGCGATCGTGGGATGGTCGCTCCTTTTTGATCTCCTACGGATGCGAGGTCTGGTGCCACGTTCCCAACAGCTCATCAGCGTGCTGTCCGTGCTTGCGCCCATTGATCTTGGGTATGCGATGGTGCTGCTGCCAAGCCTGCGACCGGGGCGCGAATCACTCGGCTGGCTTTTTTGGGGACTGACGGCGGCTTCCTCACTGGTGGCGCTGATGAGTGGTTCTTTGGCACCGATGGTGCAACCGCTGCTCGTGTATTTGCTCGGCTGGCTGCTGATTCGCCGCCGCCTGCGGGTATGGCCGATTGTCCTTGGTATGCTGGCGGTGCTGCTGTTTCAGCCTGTCAAAGGAGAGTTTCGCGCCAAGGTCTGGGATCGCGAAGTACGCCTGTCCCTGGTCGAGCGGGCGCAGCTCTTTTTGGATCTGTCGGCGCGGCACTGGCTCGGGGGCGAAACTGCCCCCACAGTGGATCGCGAGCGCTCACTCAAAGTCGCAGCGGCCCGCACTGCCTCGGCCTTGCAGCTTTCCCATATTATCGAGATGACCCCGGCTGCGATTCCGCACCAGGGGGGCAATACCTATCGGTACTTCCGGTATACGCTGTTGCCTCGGGTCTTTTTCCCAGACAAACCGAGTGCGCAGTATGCCGATGTCTGGGCCGCTGTGATGTACGGCTACACCACGCCAACCGGAACCGCGCACGTGATGGTCGGACTGCCGCAGTTGGCAGAGTCGTATATCAACTTCGGGTTCGCGGGCGGGTTGGTCGTAGTGCTGCTGGTCGGCCTGTTGCTACGAATTGCCGACGAGATATTCGCTCACCCGGAGGCTGGAACGGGTGCGCTTGCGCTGTATCTCTTCTTCGCGCAGCAAGTGATGCGGACGTTCGAAGGCTCTGCCGGTCAGTTCTGGGGGGGCGTACTTCAGCAGTTTGGACTGTATGCGCTCCTGCTGTGGTTCTACGGAGCGCTGGTTCGTTCCGCTCAGGCCAAGGTGCGACTTCCAGCTCCGCTTTCGAGCGTGCCGACCAAGGTGTGAACCTTCGCAGCAGCAATCCGCACGGGCACCAGGGTGCCGATGAGCGTGTCGATATGGATTCCCTCGCCGATCTCGACGTTCACTGTGTGATTGCCACCGGTTCGTCCGCAGATCTGATTGGGATTGGCGCGTGAGCGTCCCTCTACCAGAACCTGTTCGGTGCGACCCACGAGTCGCTGCAGACGCTTGGCAGTAATCTGCTTTTGCAAGCTCTGGAGTGCAGTGAGCCGTCGTGATTTCTCTGCCGCAGAGACATCATCGGGCATTTCAACCGCCGGAGTTCCTGGCCTCCGCGAATACGAAAAGGAATAGATCGAGTCGTATTCCACTTCCGAAAGGAGTGCCAGGGTCTGTTCAAAGTCGGACTCTGTCTCGCCGGGATACCCCACGATGATGTCTGTCGACAAAGAGATGTCGCTACAGACCTTTCTGATGTACGCAATCTTTTCCAGATACGCTTCGCGGGTATATTCTCTCGCCATCGCGTGCAGCACCGCCGTCGATCCTGCTTGTACTGGCAGATGCAGCCAGGGCTGAAGCGTTTTCAGATCGCGAAATGCATCGGCCACCTTGTGGGTAAAGTAGTGCGGATGGCTGGTGGTAAACCGTAGGCGCAGTAGTCCTGGAACGGAATCCACCAGTCGGAGCAGCTCTGCGAAGTCTTCACCATCGGCGGTTCCGATGGCGTGATAGGCATTCACATTCTGTCCGATCAGGGTCACCTCACGCGCACCCAGTGACACAAAGCGCTCTACTTCTCGGACCACTTGATCGGCCGGTCGCGATACCTCGCGGCCACGGGTTCGCGGCACGATGCAGTAGGCGCAGAAGTTGTCGCAGCCTTTCTGGATCGTCACCAGTGCCGTTACGTTGACATCACCCGGCCGTGGATCCGCATCAAGGAATTGATAGTCTTCGACATCAATCACCTCGGTTTGGGCCAAGCGTAGCTTGTACCGATTGGCCTTCGCTGCGATCTGCGGCCAGCTTCCGAGATCGGCCTGCGGACGGAGCTTGTCATAGTGCGCGCCCAGGCTGGGAATCTGATCAGGGCCAAAGGTGAGGTCCGCGCTCGGAATTCGCTTGAGGAGGGCTTCTCCTTCCTGCTGGGCGACACAGCCACCGATCGCGACCAGCAAGTTGGGATTCCGCTCCTTGAGCTTCTGATAGCGTCCAGCCGCTGAGGCGGCCTTGTTTTCCGCCTTTTCGCGAATCGAACAAGTATTGACCACGATCATGTCGGCTTCTTCTGCGACTTCCGTACGCTCGAAGCCATCACGGCGGAGAACCTCCGTCATCCGCTCGACGTCATAGTCGTTCATCTGACATCCAAACGACTCGATGAAGACTCGTCGTTTGTGCTCAGCGGTTTGGGAACCAGCAGCGGGAACCGAAGCGCCAGCAGGGGAGGGCTGCGGCGCAGAATAGGAATCTGAGAGTGCACTCACAAGGCGCACTTCATCACCTGAAGCCCCCCAAGGTCAAGCGCCCTACAGTCTTGAGGTGCTGATGGCGGCCAGTTGCTGTTGTGATTGCTAGACGTTCCGACGGGAAGCACGTTCTGATGATCAGTCTTCTCTAGACAGTAGGAGTGCGCTTCGAGTGGAGCTTTCCACAGAACCTCACGCGCTATTGACAGGGAGTAGTGTCGCAAAATACCGTCCGCCCATGAATCGACGTCTTGGCTTATTGGTGGGTGCCGTCTTGCTGAGTTCAGCGACGAGCGTGTTGGCGGACAAACCGGTGCGGACGTGGAATTACCTGACGACCGGTAATGGTCACGGCTTCCAGTTCTTCGACACCAACAAGAACAAGATCACCCACTTTCTGGAAGTCCCTTATCGCTACCTGAAGCCGCGAGCCGATCCGCGATCCGACGGCATTGGGCGGCGGAACCTGGCGTACGATTTTTACTTCGGGCTGCGAACGGGCTCTGGGGGGGGCTGGCTGAACACCGGCACCGCTGGCGAGGCGAGCTACCTGGAAGAGACCAACGTCATCAAGGTTCCGATCTCGCTCGCAGGAGTGAACGCCGAAACGTACTACTTTGCCCCGTTTGGTTTCGAGGGCAATGCCATGGTCGCGGTGCTCAAAGCCCCGGGCGCGAGTGATGGTTTTGCCTTGTTTAACTTTCACTTGGGTGACGGTTCGCCTGACACACCCAATGCCAATGGGGAACGGCTGAAGGTTTTGTCTGACGGGAAGTCGATTTCCGAAACCGGAGTCGGTGGCGGCGCGATGATTTACGTGCCGATCACCGCGACCACCCACGCTGACTGTGACAACGCTTGGTCCAAAGTAAACGGCGGTCAGTCGTTGGGGGACAACCGGAGTTGTAGCGGGAATGATGTGGTGCCCGCGTTTCAGGCATCGCTCGACGGTGGTTATATGGCTGTGGCCACCCTGTTTGTCGACAATGAAGCAGATGCCGAGTCGATGTTGGCGCAGTTTAAGAACTGGCTCAACGGGCGGGGCGCTTCCAAGCTGCTCGCTGATTCGCTGGCGGATTGGACCGCCTGGCGCAAGCCACTGCCGCAGGGTCTGGCGCTTTGCACAGATGATGAAAAGAAGCTGTGGCGCCAGAGCGAGGCCGTGCTGCGGATGGGACAAGTTCGTCAGCCGAATACCGCTTCCCGCAAGAACTACGGGATGATGCTTGCCAGTTTGCCACCGGGCGAGTGGCACACCGGCTGGGTACGAGATGGGTTGTATGCGGTCGTGGCCTTGGCCAGGATGGGACACCTCGTCGAAGCCAAGATGGCACTCGACTTTTTCTTAAACGCCGAGCCGGTCAGCAAATACAGCTCGTTTGTTTCCGGGGCCAGTTACCGGATTTCAGTCTGTCGCTACTTTGGCAATGGGGAAGAGGAGGCGGACTATTCTGGTCAGCAGACTCCCAATGTCGAGATCGATGGCTGGGGAATGATGTTGTGGGCGGCGCGGCAGTACGTCGATGCCTCCGGAGACACGGCGTGGCTTGCGGAGAAGACACGCGGGGGCA
Organism: uncultured Myxococcales bacterium; assembly: GCA_937859535.1. GTDB lineage: Bacteria > Myxococcota_A > Polyangia > Palsa-1104 > JAEUJZ01 > JAEUKA01. Next base: position 7,022 of record CALLYL010000758.1, on the reverse strand, counting down.
TTTCGGTCTACGAAGCGCTCTATGGTGGCGTGGCGGAGGCTCTACGTAAGAACACAGAGTCCTCGGGAATCGCCAAAGCAGACTCCTCGATTTGGGAAGTCCACGACGAAAACAAGAAGCACTTTGCCTACACAACGCTCGCCACGATTCGCGGCTTTTGCGACTTTGCACAGCTTGCAACCAAAGCCAACAAGGCGACCGATGCGACCACCTACCGAGCGCTGGCCTCGAAAGGGCGCGACGGCTTCTTGGCCTCGTTCGTAGATAGGGAAGGAGCGATTGCGGGCTCGATCGAGGAGCTGGCCCAGAACCAGTACCTGGACGGTGCGGTGGTCGAGTCGTTTACTTGGAACGTCCTGCGCGATGCGGAATACCTGGGCCGAACCGGTAAGGCGACGCTGGATATTCTGGGTCGGCTGCGCGTCGAAAGCGGAGGTTTTAAGCGCAACGACGACGGCAAGTCTTCCTATGACAACAACGAGTGGATCATGATCGACATGCGGATGGCCGATGCATTGTGGCGGGCCGGTCGAGAGAGCGAGTCCGCCGGCATCCTGCAGATGATCATCGACAAAGCGAGCGCCAATTACTATCTGCTTCCCGAGCTTTACAATGCGGTGCGCGCTGACGGAGCTGTGGGAAAGTACGCAGGCAGTATTCCGATGGTCGGTTACGGGGGCGGTGCCTACGTCCTGACCATGTTGGATCGATCGGGGCTGATTGAACCGAACGACTGTGGGGATGCGATGGGCAACAAGAGCTCGGGACGCGCGCTCAAGTGTTCCGATCCTCCGGTCACACCGACCAATCCGCAAAACCCGGGAACTCCGACTGCGGCGGATCTCCCGTACGAGAATGCCTGCCTGTGTGGGATCGGTGCGCGGCATGGCAGTCCCAGTCCGTGGGTATTTGTGACGGCTCCGGTGCTGCTGGCTCTACTTGTGCGACGGCGGTTGCGGCGTGGAGGCCGGGCATGAGGACTGCGACGATGCGTTTTGCGAGGTCCGTCCTTCCGGCTGTTTCGCTGCTACTACTCGGTGCGCTGGCTCATGCGGAGACTCCGACGAATGAGCTTTTGCCTTCTGCACCAGCCACGTCCGTGGCGACAGAAGGACCGACGGAAGCGGCAAAAGAAGGGTCCACATCACTGGCACCTGTGACGACTCCCATAGAGGCGTCCGCTGAGTCACGACCTGGGATGGGCGTGACCATCGGCCCGGTGGCACTCAAAGCAACAGGCTACCTACGCGCACCGCTGCGCATGTCGTTTCGGAGTCGCGGGGATTCACTCAAGGAAGGTGAAGGGCAGTACAACATTCACACTCCCTGGCTGGTGGATGACGACTACTTTCGTTCAGGATTTCAGTACACGAGGCTTCAAGAGTCCGATTGGTCCGAAATTTACTTTTCGGCGCAGAGCAAATATCTGTCTGCCGATGTGGCGCTCATGGGGTCGCTGTTTACGGACTGGGCGCGACCTTTGCTTGACCGTCAGTGGGGTATTGCACAGGGCTCGCTGACGTTTAAGTACGAATCGCTCGGTCCGAAGCTGCGCTTCCGGATGCAGGTGCGGGCAGGGGCGTTCTGGGATCGGTTCGGCTGGCTAGAAAACTATGACACGTATGTATTTGGTCGGACCCACCAGATGGGAGGACAGGTTCGGCTCGAGTTTGAGACCAAGCCGGTGACGCTGTGGCTGGTGCAAGGAGTGGGTGCGCACCTCGATGCGATCGAGGCCAATCAAGGCCTTACGCTGATGAACTACCTGCATCTGGGAGCGAGCATTCAGAAGGTCGCCCACCTGGGCTTTTACTTCATTGATACGCTTGCGCAGGACAAGCGGCAGCTCAAGGAAGTGCAGGATGCTTCGATGCGAGTCGTCGGACTCGATCTTCGCTTGACTCCGTTCTTTGGGAACTTCTACTTGGCTGGTTCGATCATTACCGCCGCCCAAGCGCAGTACCTAAGTCCGGTGCTGGAAGTCATGCACTCCTGGGGCGGACGCGGCTTCACAGAGAACTACCTGGGTACTGACAAGAGCGATGGCACGGGTTCGCTCTATAGCTTGGCCGGGGAATACACGTTCAGCCTGCGGCGAGTGCTTTCGGCGATCGCTCCCGAGCGCGGCGGATTCCTGCGCGGTGGGGATTTGCAGTGGAAATGGTTTGGTCTGACGGCCTACACCCTGAGCAAGCAGGTGGATCCCGATCCGACGATCAATCGCGATGGTCGTTTGGCGTTCAAGTGGGGCACCGAGGTGCTGTATCAACCCATCTCGTTCCTGTTTGCCGCACTCCGCTACGACCGAGTGATTCTCGATGTGCAGGATGATGCTTCGGGGTTACGGATACTCTCACCACGGCTGGGTGTGACAGTAAACTGGCTGTTGGGAGCCCAGATATTCCTTCAGTATTCGCGCTACTTTTACGGCGATCGTGTGCGCCTTCGGGCGGGTCAAGTTGCACTGGAAACGATTCCTGATACGGACGTGGTCAAGCTGCAAGCTCAGGTTTCGTTCTAACCTCTGTGGCGGTTCGGTGGGACTGGAAGGGCTATCCAGTTGGAGTGGCCGCCGTTTGGGTCGGGGCCGCCTCTTTGCGATCGTGTAACACCATCTGCATGCCGTGCTTGGGTCGGAGGGTCAAGAGGGCCTCTGGCTCGACCCGCTGACCAGGACTCAGTCGCATCGTGAACCGCTGCGCCAGGGTTGCGAGGACCAGGGTGCCTTCCATCCAAGCAAAGCTCTCGCCGATGCACTGCCGTGGACCAGCCCCAAAAGGGAAGTAGGAGAACTTTGGTCGGCTCGCCTTTGCCTCTGGCCGGAAGCGTTCCGGATGAAACAGGTGTGGGTTCGAAAAGAATCGTGGATCGTGTTGCATGGTGTAGGGGCTCACAAACAGCAGATCATCTCGGGCGAAGTCATGCTTGCCGATCCGAACTGGCTCCGTGAGGAATCGGCCCATCAACCAAGCTGGTGGGTACATCCGAATCGCCTCCGCCAGCACCTGCTCTGTGTACGGAAGTCGAGGCACGTCTTCAAAGGTGGGTCTTCGACCAGCCAACACGCTATCGAGCTCTGCATGCATCCGCAGCTCTTCCCGAGGATTCTGGGAAAGTAGATAGAACGTCCAGGTGAGCGCATTTGCCGTGGTCTCGTGACCCGCAATCAACAGCGTGGCGCACTCATCAAAGATCTGTTCTTCACTCATCTTGCCGCCATCGCCTTCGGTATCTTGGGCAGCCATCAGCAGCGACAACAAATCGTCCCGAACGACGTTGCTCGCGTGCCGCTCGCGCAGCAGTCTGCGGATCACTCCCCGGAGCGAGATGCGGGCACGATCGAGACTCTGTTGCGCCGGATTTGGAATTCCAAGTCGCGCCAGCAGGATTCCTAGCGGTGCTTCGCTCACATTGGCCGTGTGGAGCAGATTGCTCACCGCATCAGCAATGCCGATGGTGTCGCGCTCGAAGTCATCGCCAAACAGCGTCTTGCCAACGATGGCCAAGGTCAGACGCATGATCTCATCATGCATGTTTACCGACTGTCGATCGTGCCATCTTTGCCGGTACTGTAAGGCGCAGTCGACCGTGATCTCGGAGTATCCCATCATTCGCTGTCGACGGAAGATGGGCTGCACCAGGCGGCGCTGACGTGTGTGTAGCTCGCCTTCACTGGTCAGTAGACCGTTGCCAAGGAGCGGCTTGGCGCGCTGAAGCAGCGGACCCTTCACCCACTTGCGAGCGTGCGTAATCAGTAGCTCTCTCACATACTCCGGCTCGTTGAGGAGGTAGGTCTGATACGGACCCATGCGAAAGTAGACGATGTCTCCTTGTTGTGCGAGGGAATCGATGAATGCGAGCGGATCGCGCCTCATTTTGACAAAATTCCGCATGCCGCCGGGAAGGGAATTGGGACCGAGCAACCGAGAGATGAACGTCATTTCAATGAGCTTGCCTTCGATTCTGCATGATCTTGTGAGGCTTCCCATCGATTCCGGATGAGATCGGCCATGATTCGGGAGAACTCTCGAAGTTCTGCTGAAAGTCCTTGAGTGAAACCGTGCGGTATCTGGTCGCACCGATCGCGCCATGCCAACGCCAGTCTCTCATCAAACGGTAGAGCAAGCTGTCGGGAGGTTGTTATCGCTGCTTTGGCCAACTCTTTGGAGACTCGCACCGCACCCAGGTTCTGTGCATAGCGACTGTGCCACAGTAGACAACGTGGTCGAATCGTTGGGAAGATGAACGCACATACGCGCAGTACCGAGAGCGCTTGTTTCAGAGGCTGACGGAGCTGGCTCTGCTCCGCAGCAGAGGCCCCCGACCAGCACTCGAGGTACGTTTCTGCGACCGCAGCGACTCCTTCTCCGACTGTATCAATGGTCGGTCGCACCGATGCAGCGAGAGCGAGCGTTGCTTTGGCCTGCTCAAGTGCGACCTGCTTGTTGCCAAGACCTAGTTCACAGCGGGCGAGGTAGCCACCAACCATGATGAGACCGTGGTGGTCTTTGGAGCGCTGAACAAACCCATCTGCTTCTTTGAACAGCAGACGCGCTTCTTGGAAGTTGCCTTGCCGTAGTGCGTAGATTCCTCGGTAGAGCGGGTAGAATCGGGTCCACTGGAGGCTCTGGGTTCGTCGAGACCTCACGTTTAGCTCGGCGCCTAGCACGTGAAACAGAGAGGTCTGCTCGCTCCGAAAGGCAATCAACGCACGCAGGCTGAGTGCGAACATAAGAGAGTACTCATCGCCTACCGCTCGGGATTGCTCAATCACACTGTCCAGAATTTCTCCGGCAGTGGTCCAATCTGCCTGATTCAGTTGTACGGCTCCGGCAATGCGTGCAAAGTCCAGCGCCGCTTTGGGATTCGATCGGTGATTGGCAAGTGCCGCACCACGGCTCAGGAGCCAACTGCTGGCTCCACGGAGCGGAATGAGACTCACCGTATAGCTGAGCGACCCGTGAAAGAAGGCCTGGAGGCCCTTATCGTTGAGCGCGGCAGAGAGCTGCATGCCCATCAAGGAAGCCAGCACACTGCTTGCCGGTTGTCCGTTCCAAATGTACGCCTCGACGGCCCAACGTGAGGCGTGCGCCAGCTCCATGAAGACCTGTTGCTGCTGCTCGGAGTCGGCGAACGGCTTTTGCGACACGGATCGCTGGAGCCGTCGAACCAGGATGGTTGACATGGCGCGGATGTTGATATGGCAGTTTGGCCGCGTGACCTCGGCAACGGTCATCAACTGTTCATAGGAACCGGTACAGAGCTTGGCTCGGCCAAGGGCGAGCTGCGCTTGGATGTGACAATGGAGTGCGCGGGCGGCATGTTGCGGTTGCAGTTGCGACCAGCAGGAGGAAGATCGTGCGCGATCGAGTAAGGCGGCTGCTTGCTCCGGGGCACCTTGACCTAGCGCATAGGCACCGGCCACCGTGAGGTAATGGCAAGACTTGGCAGCGTTCCCGCCACTGGCATAGTGCTCGGCCAGGGCTGCCGCATGAGAGGCCGAATCTGGATAGGTCTTCGCGATCGAGTCTGCGATGGCCAAATGCAGCCGCTGTCTCTCCGTATGGGGAAGCTCTAGCAGCAGGCTCTCTCGGATCTTATCGTGCGCAAACTGCCAAGACTGTTCACTGGCTTGCAGTACGGCTGCGTCTGCCGCCGTATACAGGAAGGAGTCAAGATTGGGCTCGAACTGCTGTAAGATCATCCGATCGAGCCGCCGTCCAGCCACGGCAGCGAGCTGCAACAGGGGTCGTGCATCAATCGGTAGCCGCGACAGGCGTCTGTGCACCACCGCTTGAATTCCACCGGTCAGCACGGAGTCTGGCATTCGCTTCGCACCCACCAGGCTGAGCTGCCCCGCTTCCTCTGCCAACGCCCGCATCACCTCGATGACGAAGAAGACATTCCCTTCCGTCTCCCGTTGTAGAAACGATACCAATTCCGGTGGGCAGGCACTGTCCCCAAGCATCGAGTTGCAAAGTTGTGAGAGGCTGGCGGCGTCGAGTCTGTTGAGCTTGAGCACCTGGCAATCGGGAAGAGTGCGCGGTAGCTGTGGGCATTCGTCGTCTCGATAGCTGGCGATGAGGAGCACAGGACGAGTTTGACACAGTGGAATCACCCGTCGTAACAGCGCGTGGCTTGCGGCGTCTGCCCACTGGAGATCCTCCAACAACACCAATATCGGCTCTGTGGTGCGTAGGAGCAGAGACTCTAGTACATTCTGGAGCCGCATCTGTGTCGCCTGGGCGTTGATCTCAGGCGCATCGGCGATGGCGTGCTCGAGCAGTTGTTCCAGGTCCGGAACCAGCGATTTTAGGACGCTTTCCTCCAGTTCAGTGAGTGAGATGTGCAGGCAGAGACTGCGAAAAATCTCGCGCCAGACTTCGTACGCACTGTCCTTTTCCGCTGCCGCTTGACCCCGCACCACGATCATTCCTTGCACCAAGGCATAGACTCGTAGCTCTTCCATTAGGCGCGATTTTCCGACCCCACTCTCACCGCCCAAGAGCCACGCTTGGCCATCGCCAGCGCGGGCGGTTCGCAGCGCTTGGCGGAGGATGCTCCAAGGCTCTTCGCGTCCGACAAAGCGGGCAGCCTGAAGCGTGCTTTCTCGAAGTGCCACGGTCTCCTTGGGAAGGCCTACTCCGGTTGCTTCACACAGGCCCTGCAGAGCCGCAACGGCCGTTGGTCGGTCTGCTGGTGACTTGGCCAAGAGTCGCTTGAGCAGAGAGACGATCTTTGGCTGATCTGTGAGAGGCGACCAGTCCGGCTCCTGCATTCGGATCGATGAGTTGAGAAGCCCTCCGTCTCGCTGATCGAAGGGGTGTCGACCGGCCAACAACTCATACATCATCACACCAACCCCAAACACATCGGAAGCGTCCGAAACCGGCATTCCTTGAAGCACTTCCGGGGCAAAAAATAGTGATGGAAGTATAGGGAGGTTCCAGCTTTCGCTGGAATCGGCTTAGTTTACTTAGTACCTTTCACGAACCAATTCGAGGCAAGATCAGACCAATTTG
>CALLYL010000757.1 GCA_937859535.1 uncultured Myxococcales bacterium | reverse complement strand
GTTCGCTAGCGGCGCTGTGACCACCATGCGGGCTATGCGGCAGCTCCAGGTCTCGTTGGAGATTTTTCTTGCGCTCTGTGTGGTCGTCTCGGTCATCACTGTAATCCCGACAGCCTTCGAGTTTGTCTGGCCCACTCGTCATGACCTGCTGTGGGTTGCGCTGACCGGGATGATCTCGGTGGGCTCGCAGATCCTGTTGACCTATTCGCTGCGGTACGTCCCGGCGGTGCGTGCCGGGCTGCTGATGCAACTCACCCCGATCTTGACGTTCATCTTGGGGGCGCTGTGGCTTGGTGAGTTTCCGTCGATACTTGGCTGGCTGGGCTCTGTCGTGACGATCGGCGGCGTCTGCTGGGGCATGCTCTCACGTCGCACCAGCTAGCCATCTCTCCCTCGTAGTGAGCTTGTCCGCAATAGCGGACCGACCCGGCGACAAGCCGGGATTCGGTGGAACGACTTCGGATGGAAAAGCAGGAGAGAGCAGAAGGGGAGGCAGAAGCGCGATTCAGAACCACAGTGGGTTCTGAGTCGCGTGTTAGGCGGCGGTGACCTGGACCTTGAGCTTGGCGACAATGCCCTGGCTCAGCTTGATTTCCACGTTGTAATCACCGACGGTCTTGATGTGCTCGGCCAAGTGGATCTTCTTGCGATCCAGCGTCACGCCGAGCTTCTTGGCCTCTTCCTCGATGTCGCGGGTAGAGACGGTGCCAAACAGCTTGCCGCCTTCACCGGCTTGACGGGAAAACTTGAGATTGAGGGTGGCAAGCTTGTCCGCTACCGCTTGCGCGTCCTTGAGCAGCTTTGCGTTGCGCTGCGCAATCGTGCGCTTGTGGTGGTCGAGGAGCTTGACGTTCCGCTCGGTGGCCAGAACCGCGATCCCTTGTGGGATGAGGTAGTTCCGTCCATAGCCGGGCTTCACCGAGACAAGCTCACCGCTCTTGCCGAGGTTCGATACGTCCTCGCGAAGAATGACTTGCATGGGGCTGACTCCTTACGCGCCAGTCACGGTGTAGGGCAGCAGCGCGATCATGCGTGAGCGGCGGACTGCAAGAGCCACTTTCCGCTGGTGCTTGGCGCAGTTGCCTGAGATACGACGCGGAACAATCTTACCGCGATCGGTCACAAAGTATTTCAGAAGCTGCGGATCTTTGTAGTCGATCACGAGCGTCTTGTCGGCACAGAGCCGGCACACCTTGCGACGAGTAAACCCGCGCTTGCGGACCGATGCTCCACCCTTCTTGTCGGCACCACCAGCCCCACGGGGACCGCCACGGCGGGGGCCGGAATCTTCCATCTCCATCGACATGGTTTACTCCTCCCCCTTCTCGGTGTGGCGAGACAGTGCGGCTTCCTCGAGCTCCGGATCGAACTCGTCGTCGTCCTCATCTTCCTCACGGAATCGAGAGGCAACAGCGGCACCAGTGGCCAACTCTTCTTCATCGGGGATTGTCGTCGCGGCCTTGACGTAGGTCTCGTCATCGACCGAACTCGGGCGAGCATCGGCCACGACGTCTTCATCAACCTTGACGGTGTAGTAGCGAATGACCGACTCGAGCATACGCAGGTTGCGCTCGATCTCTTCGACCATGCCGCTAGAGCCCAGGTACTGCCAGTACAGGTAGATACCCTTGAGCTGCTTTTTGATCTCATACGCTAGCTTGCGCTTACCCCAGTTATCGAGCTTGAGGACCTTGCCTCCCATCGACTCGATGACTGCGCGTACCTTGGTGTTGACGGAACTGATGCCGTCCTGATTGATCTCCGGCCGCAAGATGAAGATGGTTTCATACTCGCGTTTCGTACCGGGTTCGTCCCGCATGGACGTCTGCTGAGCCATGAACGTGCCTCCTGGATAATAAAGCCCTCGGACACGCCGAGGACGAGGACAAAGCGGGCAATAAACAACATGATCGCTTATGCCCGGTCAAGTGGATCTTGGTGAAATCGCTAGGCTTTTCACCGCTGTTACGACGAAGCAGGGGATCCGGCCTTGCTGCGTCCCTCTCCGTTGTGACGGTTCATCGCATGGACGAGCCCGTGACGGATGATGTCTTCTACTGCTTCGGCGAGCGTATCGAGGAAGGCTGATAGCTCGCGCTGCTCTGCTTTGCCAAATGGACCGAGTACATGGCCGACCACCCGCTCCCCTTTTGCCTCACCACCCACGTTGGGACGACCGACTCCGCCGCGCACCCGTAGGTAATCCGGTCCGAGCAATCCGGAAATGGAGCGAAGCCCGTTGTGGCCACCATGGCCGCCGCCTTGCTTTACCTTGAGCCGCCCGAAGTCCAGATCGATGTCGTCATGAATGACGATGATCTGCGCCGGCTGGAGCTGAAAGAACGTCGCTGCCCGCTGAACCGGTCCCCCCGACAGGTTCATGTACTGCATCGGTTTTTGGAGATGGAGCTTTTGTCCGAACGCTTCAAGCTGTGCGACCTCGCTGTTCCACTTGCTGCGGAAGTCGCTTTTGCGACCGCCCCATCGTTCGATGAGACGGTCCAAGACCATGAAGCCGATGTTGTGGCGGGACTGTTCGTACTCGGGGCCGGGGTTGCCAAGGCCCACGACCAGCCAAGTCACTACTTCTTACCGCCTGCTGCTGGTTTGGCCGCTGCGGCTGCCGGCTTGGCTGCCGCCTTGTCTCCACCGGCCTTCGCCGCTGCTGGAGCCGGGGTCTTTCCAGAAGCGGCCTTGTCGCCCGGCTTGGCTTCTGCCGCCGCTTCAGCGCCCGCTGCCGCCTCGGCACCCTTTTCAGCCTTCGGTGCAGTCACGACGCAGACAGTGGTGCTGGCTCCTAGCGCTACCGTGACACCGTTTGGTAGCTTCAGGTCGGAGGCGTGAATGGCCTGGCCCATGTTCAGGGTTGAGACATCGATCTCGATCTTCGACGGAATCGCACCGGGGATGCTGCTGATGGGTAGGGTTCGGTAGACCTGGTGCATCGTGCCGCCAGCCGCGATGCCTGGGCACTTGCCGGTTAGCGACACCGGCACCGTGGCGCGGACGGGCTTGTTCGGGTCGACGCGCAGCAGGTCAGCGTGTAGAAAGTGGCCCTTGAGCACATGCTTCTGCGCATCCTTGACCATCACCGGGATTGCTCCCTTCTGGCCTTCGATGGTGAGCATGAGCAGGGTGTTGCGGCCCTTCACCGGGTCGAGCGACTTTTGCAGTTCCACCGGGGAGAGCTGGAGCGCCTGCGGACCTTCTTTGCCGCCGTAGCAGACGGCCGGGATGAGGCCCTTCTGACGCAGCTTGGTGTTCTGTTCTTTGCCAGTGTTGGTTCGCAGTTGGGCGGTGAGCTTGCCGACTTCCATGTTCATGTGCCTTTTCAGTTCGGTAACTTCCGGGACGACGACAGCCTGCCGAACGTCCCCGCTCGCCCGACCCGCGTCGGGGAGCCGCCTCGCCTCTTTGTGCGAGGGGGTCAAGTACAAGTAAGAGTGGACAAGAAAACCGCCATAGTTTCGCGGCCTTGTCAAGCGTGGCGAAATGCGAGCGTACCGTTCGGTCCTCGGAGCACGAAGTAACCGGAGCGTGATAAGATGTTGTGTTTGCCGAGTGACATGATCGAGGCGTAGAGAGAGACGATGCTGACGGGGCTTACGGTTGGGTTTGACTGTCCTCCCGGCTTGGTGAGCTTGGCCGGGGATGGCGATGGAATCGACCTGGTTCGGCTGGTGCCGCAGGGTGAGGTCGATGCTTGCCTGCTGGTGAGTCGGCGACCGCTGTTTGCGACCGGCACGCAGTCGCTTCATCCCGAGCTACTGCTCGATGAAGTGCTGAGCCAGCAGCCACAGTTTCGGGTGGTGCGGCGTTCTCCGGCGGAACAGATTCAGTCGTCGGTAGGGCGGATGCACCTTCTGCGCGTCGTCGGCTGGCATGGAGAGCCCAAGATTGCGCTTGGGCAGTTGGTCGCCCTGTTTTCACCGACGAACCCCGCGCTGCCGTCGTGTGCGGCCGTGTCGATCTTCCTTTGGTACACCGAAAAAGCCGGTCGCAAGTATGCGCCGCAAGCGATGGCGCTGTTTCGCAGCCTGCGGGTGATGCCGGTGTCGCAGCAGAGCTGGCCGCCATCGGATGTGCTGGTACCCGTGGTTGGGACGACCGGGTAGTGAGGGGGACTTGGGTACCTGCAAAACGGGTACTTTGTGCGCCCATTTTGGTTTTCGATTACCTTGGTGTCTCATTCCACCGGCCCTTGGTTGGCCACTCACTAAGGAGAGATTTCATGAACAAGAAGATCCTCGCTGCAGTTGTCTCGACCTTCGCTTTTGGCACCGCTTCGCTCGCTGTTGCCGGTGAGCCCGCGAAGGCTGAGGCTCCTGCCAAGGCCGAGAAGGGCAAGAAGGCGGACAAGGCCAAAGACGCTGCCGGCGACAAGGGCGGCGCGAAGTCCTGTAACGGCGACAAGGGCGGCGCGAAGGGCTGTGGTGGCGAGCACAAAGCTGGCGACAAGTCCTGCGGCGCCAAGAAGTAACGCTTCCGACGGCACCACCGGCTGCGGATGACGTGGCTGGTCATCGCAAGACGCAAGAGGGTCGCAGCGCAAGCTAGCGGCCCTTTTTTTTGCCCTTGGGGTGGGATTTTGAGAAAACGCGGGCGAGGAGTCTCACGTTGAGCAAAGAGCTTTGTGGCGTCGGGATCGGTTTGCGACCGCGCTTTCTCGATCGCGACGGCCTCATCAACACCGAGCGGCGCATCGACTTCCTGGAAATCGTGCCTGAAAACTGGGTGCTGCGTGGAGGCAAGCGTCGACTGCAACTGGATGCTTGTACCCAGCGCTGGCTGACGGTGCCGCACAGTGTTTCGCTCAACATTGGGGGGCTCGACCCGCTTGATGGGGCGCTGCTCGATTCGATCGGTGAGCTGGGCGTTCGCTGCGACGCGCCGTTTTTTTCGGATCACCTCGTCTATTCGTCTGTAGCCGGGCAGCCGGTCCATGATCTCCTGCCGCTGCCGTTCACCGAAGAGGTGGTCGAGCATGTGGCCGCTCGGGTGCAGCAGGCGGAGCGTCGGGTGGGGCGGCCGCTGGTGCTCGAAAATGCGACGTTTTATGCCCATATGCCGGGGAGCACGATGGGCGAAGCGGAGTTCCTTCGCACGGTCTGCCAGGCTGCCGGATGTGGGCTACTTCTCGACGTGAACAATGTCTACGTGAATAGCCAGAATCACGGCTTTGATCCGTATTCCTTCATGGACCAGATGCCGCTCGATCGGGTCCGGCAGATCCACCTAGCGGGGCATACGCTCGTGGGAAGCTCCATCATTGATACCCACATAGGGCCGATCATCGATCCGGTTTGGCTACTGTACCGCTACACGATTGCGCGGGCCCAGCGACTCATCCCAACGCTGATCGAGTGGGATGCGGAGATCCCTCACCTCGACGAAGTGGTGGATGAAGCGGATCGTGCCCGGGCGCATGCCGAAGCCGTACTCGCGGGGGCGCAGCCATGAAGCTCCAGGATTTCTATCGTCGCGTGGGTCCGTTTTTGCTCGGAGAACAGAGTCATCCGGACGCTGTGCTCGCGCTGTATGGGAGTGCGCCGCCACAGCCCGATGCCGAGCGGCTGGCGATCTACGGGCGGTTTTGTCGCAACCATCGGCATGAAGTTCTCGACGGCATTTATGTGGCGCTGCGGGCCTTGGTGGTGGCGGGGTGTGGAGAGGACGGCTGGGACAAGCTCGTCGAAGCCTACTTTCGTGCACATCCGATGCATCACTTCGAGCTAAACCACAATGGGGCGGCATTCCCGTCGTTCTTGGAGCGGCTGCAATCGGAGCCTAACGACGCAATGTTGGGTCAGCGACCACTTCCGGCGTGTGCGGCCGAGTTGGCCGACTTCGAGTGGTGGGAGTGGCAAACACTATCGGCGCTGGATGATCCAGCCGATCTGCCGATCGATGGCGGACCGTTGCGCCTGCATAGCACCGTCGAGCTGAGGCCCTATCGCTATGACTGGCTGGCGTGGTTCGATCGCGATCCGGACGCAGAGCCACAGCCCGCTGAGCCCGCGCTGACCGATACGTTGGTGCTGTTTTGGCGCGATCGTGAGCTGTCGAGTCGACGCGATGGCACGAGCCCACTGGAGCTACAGCTCATCAAGGCGGTCTATGAGGGTCTGCCGATCGATGCGGATCTGGCTCGGCTCATAGGGTGCGCGCTATCGACGTTGGCTGGGCTGGCCTGGGACCACTACCGAGCCGGTATCTTGATCGGCGATCCGAAGCTGCTACCAGACGATGAATCGGACTTCGGACTATAGTGCGTGACCGTGGCCCACTCGTTTGGTTCGTTGCGCAGGCAGTTTCCGCAAACCGCAGAAGCATTTTCGCAGTTTTCCGATGGAGGACGGGCTGCGTTCCTTCATCTGCATCACCTGGATCAGACCTACTCGCGACCGCGTGGACTCGCAGCGGAGACGACGGGAAGTCCGCCCGCGCCGATCGGCGAGTTTGATGTGGTGCTGGCCGGCGGTGGTTTGTCTCTGATCTATGCAGCCTTCTTGTCGATGCGAGGGCTGCGGGTTGCGGTGTTTGACCGTCGGCAGATCGGCTGTGGCCATCGCGAGTGGAATATTTCTCGCAAGGAACTGCTACCGCTCTACCAATCGGGACTGTTTTCCGAGGAGGAAGTCCGCCGGCTGGTGCTCATGCAGTACCGCACCGGGATTTGTCGATTCGGCGATGGCGACAGCTACGCGGTTTCGGGTGTGCTCGACTGTGTGGTCGATGCCGAGACGCTGCTGCATGCCCTGCGCGATCGCTGTGAACGGCAAGGGGTGACGATGCTGCCGTTCCGATCCCTGGTCGGCTATGAGCTGGTGCCTGGTGGGGTCGAGGTGACGGTTCGTTCGACCCAAGGGGCCGCGCACGAAGAGCGGTTGCGGGCACGGCTGCTTATCGATGGGCTGGGCGCGGTGAGTCCGCATGCTCGTTTCGATCTGTGCTGCCCAACGGTCGGCGGTGTGATGGACGATCTGGCCATCGGCTCGGGTCCGCTCGAGATGGACCCCGAGGTCGGCGAGATCCTGGTGACTACTGAAGGCGTTGAGGACCAGCGTCAGCATATCTGGGAGGGCTTTCCAACGGTCTCAGCGAGCGGTGATTCGAAGGCGACGCGGCGGATGACGATTTATCTGTTCTATTACCTCCGCAGTGAGTCGCTGCCAGCACACGGACCGCTGCCGCTACTCAACTTGTATGAGCGGTATTTTGCGACGCTGTCTCGCTACAAAAGAGGCCCACTGCGCCTGGTCCGCCCGACGTATGGATACATTCCGGCGTATACGCGACTGCGACCGATGCCGACGGCACCTTGCGACCGTGTGTTGCTTGTGGGGGATGCTGCGGGGCGTCATTCCCCGCTGACGTTCTGTGGCTTCGGCTCGATGGTGCGGTCGTTTTTGCCGATCGGGGAGGGTGTGGTGCGGCTCCTTCGCGAAGATCGGCTGGATGAGGAATCGCTGGCAGCGCTGTGGCAGGAGCCTCCATCCCTGAAGGTCTTGGGGGGGCTCACGCTGATGATGTCGCCGCCGCTGTCTGCAGATGGCTCCGAGGAGCCTGAGACGATCAATGAGCTGCTCAATGCGGCATTTTCGACGCTGTATGGCATGGGCGAGGACACCTATCGGCGGTTTTTGCAGGACGACATCGATGGACACACGTTTGTACGGTTCATGCTGGGGGCTGCCGATCGCCATCCCGAGGTATATCGCAAGGTGTTCCGCTATCTGTCGCTGTCTGAGGTTTCAACCTGGCTGTATCGGTTGTGGCAGCTCTACTGGCAGACTCGTCCGACGGTGATTTCGACCTGACGGAGAGCCGAAACTATTTCCGAGAATTGAATTACAATGTCATCTCGGCCTATTGGACCTGAGCTTCTCAGGGGGCCGTGTACACGGTATGAGTCTGGTCGACCCTCCTACTGAAGCGATTCCTTCTCGTGCAGAGCTGCGGCGTCTGCTCGACGTACTGTTGCCCGGCGACAATGACCTAAACGGTTTTGTCTACGACTACTTTCCGTCGGTACTTCAGCGATTTCAGCCGGGTCTATCGCGCAATGCGAAGCTGGATTTGCTGCTGACCTACGCGGAGGTTGCGGACCTTCACCGTCTGTTGCGAGAGAGAGGTCTTCACCAGCGCAAGCGACGAGCGAGCGAGATTCCCGACTTTGGGTCCGAGCGAGCGCGCCATGCCGAGTTGTTTGGGCGAGACGACCTGCTATCGACGCTGCTGGCGGCGTGTCAGCAAGATGGCTGGGTGGTGGTGAGCGGAGCGGCGGGAGTGGGCAAGACGGCGTTGCTGGTGCATCTGCTCAATCGGTTGGAGCAGCAGCACTCGGTGCCGGTGCCTCATCATTTTTTGCGGCGGACGGTGGCGGATTCGGCTCGTCCGGGGGTGGTGCTGCGCTCTTTGGCCGCGCAGATCGAGTCCCGTTATCCCCGTCAAGCCGATCCTGACGCGCCGCCAGAGCTACGCCTGCTCGAACTGCTGGTACGTTTGTCACAAGGTCCGCTGTCGAAGGGCGGACGACTGATCCTGATCGTCGATGGTCTGGATGAGGCCGAGGCGGAAGGCATGTCCAATCCGCTGGCGCGCTTTTTGCCGTCTGAGCTGCCACCATCGGTCACCCTGGTTTGTTCGGTTCGTCCACGCTACTCGCACTTCGGTTGGCTGACAGATCACGCCTCGCGTCATCTGGTCGGGCACTTTGATCTCGATGCTGCACCGTGGAACGCTTCGAACTTCGAAGCGGTGATGCGCTACTTTGGCGAGCACGGCAGTCGGATCGGGTTGGACCCGGACTATGCGACTCGGGCAGCAGTCAGCGTCGACGGAAATCTGCTCTACGCGGTCAAGCTGCGAGAGCACATCGAGGGACTGCGCGCTCAAGGGCTGCCGCTTCCTCGGGCGGAGCATTTTCCGAGTGGCATTCGTCAGTTTCTGGCAAGGCTGTGGGAAGGTCTGCCGCAGGATGTGCGGGCCGGGCTGGCGCTGCTGTGTGCGGCGAGGCAGTCTTTGCCACTGTCGCTTCTGGGGGAACTCCTGGGCTGGCAGGCAGGCAGTGACACGGAGGCGACGTTCCTTCGGCTGGCACGGCCTCTGCTGTATGTCGAGCCTGCTCCGGCCTCGACTTCGGTTCCTGGTGACTGTGTTCGCTATGACCACCTCGCGCTACGAGATTGGGTGGACGAGCAGAGCGGTCCGACCTCGATGCATCAGAGTCGACGACAGGTTGCCGCGGCGTTGTGCGCCTGGCCACCGCTGGAAGACAGCCTCTATGGTTTCCGTCGGTTGTATGCGCTGCGCCACTCGGTGACCCAGCACACGGAAACCGGCTCGGTGGCGCAAGCCGAGCAAGTGGCGGGCAATGTCGAATACCTGATCGCCAAGTGCCAAGAGTTTGGCAGCGCGGCGCTCGCCGAGGATCTGGAACATGCGGCGGCGGGCTGTTTGCAGCGGGAACCGGCTCGCACGTTTGCGGCTCTGGCGCAGGCCTTACGCGTCGGTGCACACTGGTTGCGGCAAGATCCGGGGGCGCTGCCGGGACTGCTCTACAACTTGCTGCGCTGCGCCAACTGGTCGAGTGCTGCCATTGAGCGGGTACTGCACTATCCGCCAGGTCGACTGCGCTTTCGGCTTCGTTTTCCACTTCAAAGACGAGACGCATCGGTGCACACCTTTGCGGGGCACTGGGATTCGGTGGTGGCGGCGGTTCCGACTCCGGATGGTAAGCGCCTAGTATCGGTGTCGCTCGATCGTACGTTGCGGCTCTGGGATCTCAACAGCGGCGCGCCGCTCATGCACTTTTATGGGTGCGTGGGGTCGGTCGGTGCGTTTTCGGTGACCAGCGATGGTCAAAGCCTGATTTATGCGACGGAAGACCACAGCCTGGTCATGTACGACCTGAGCAGTGGCACCTTGATCAGGCGTTTTCGCGGGCACACGACCAAGATCGGCACCTGCCTGTTGACTCCCGATGGCCAGCTCGTGATCTCGGCCGCATCGGATAGCAGCATTCGGGTGTGGCGGGTTCAGACGGGCGAACAGCTACTACTGCTGACCGGACACCAGTCGCCACCGAGCAGTGGTGCGGTGAGCAAAGATGGCCGGTATCTGGTCACGGGCTCGTGGGACCACACGCTGCGGGTCTGGGATCTGAAGACAGGACGCAATGTTCGCACGTTGACCGGTCACACCGGAGCTGTCAGTGGGTTTTGTCTAACGAGCGATGGCAAGTATGTGGTTTCAGCCTCGTGGGATCACTCACTTCGATTGTGGGATGCCACCAGCGGGGTGAAGGTCCATGTACTCGTGGGTCACACCGCGCCGGTCAACGGCTGCACGGTGACTCCGGACGGCCGACTGGCGGTCTCTGCATCCGATGACAGCACGCTCAAGGTGTGGGATCTACACGGCGGGCGAGAGCTGCGGACGTTGTATGGGCACAGCGCGGCGGTGAAGGGCTGCGTGATGGCCCCCGATGGGAAGAGTGTCATCTCAGTGTCGGAAGACGCGACGCTGCGACAGTGGGATATCGCGACGGGAAGCCTGCTCCGGACGTTCGCTGGACACATTGCGACGGTGTCGTCTTGTGCGGTGGCCCCCGATGGTCGGCAGTTGATTTCGGCGTCTGAGGATCGGACCCTGAAGCTGTGGGACTTGTCGGCGGAGCCCGATGGCAATCGTCAGGGCGGCCACACCGACGCGATCACCGGCTTGTGGTTGTCTCCAGACGGGTTTCAACTGGTCAGCGCCAGCGAGGATCGCTCGGTCAAGGTTTGGGATCTTCTCGGCGGCACGGTGACGAGCACGATCGTGGGCCATGATGATGCGGTGACAGCGTGCACCGGAACGCCCGATGGCAAGGCGTTGATTTCGGTTTCTGCCGATCGCTCAGTGGCGGTCTGGGATCTGCAGTCCGGCAAGGAAAAGCTGCGTTTTGCAACGACAGCCTCAGCCAGCGGCGAGCATGCCCAGAGTGGATCAATGGCGCTCGCCTTTCCCTCGGACGATCACATGATCGAGCTGTGGGGCATGCCGATGGACGCGCAGCGTACGGCCGAGCTGTCGTTGCGCGGTCGGGTGCGCGGCTGTGCGGTGACATCCGACGGCAAATACCTGGTCACGGGTTCGAGTGACAAGATGGTGCGGCTGTGGGATCTGCGCACCGGAGCCGAGGTTCAGCGCTTTGTCGGACATACCGGCGCGGTGAATGCCTGTGTGATGCTACCGGATGGACAGCGACTGGTTACGGCAGCCGCCGACAAAACGCTGGTGCTGTGGGACTTGCGGACAGGAACCGACGTGACCCGCTTCTTTGGGCACACGCAGTCGGTCAATGCCTGCGCTGTGTCGACGGATGGGCGACGGCTGCTGTCGGGCGGTCACGACAAGTCATTGCGGCTGTGGGACTTGCAGAGTGGGGCCGAGGTGCTGCGGCTGTCTGGTCACATCGCACCGGTGACGGGCTGTGCGTTCACCAGCGATGGCAAGCGGGCAGTCTCTTCATCTCTCGACTACACGCTGAAGCTGTGGGAACTGCACAGTGGCATGTGCCTGGAAACCATCTACGGCAGCGCTCCATTTTTGGCAGTGGTGACACAGGGGGACTGGCTGTGCGCCGGCGACCAGGCAGGCAACGTGTGGATGCTGCGCGATATGACACCGCAGTTGACCCAGACCGATCAACCGTCCAGTCGCCAGTCGCTGGTCGAGTCGATTCGCAAGCTGTTGTCGTTCCAGCGTTAGCCGTGAAGCACCCAGACGCTACTCCGAAAGCGGGCGGAGCGGGCGAGGGCGGTGAACTTACGGCGCGACGAGCTCGATCGAAAGATCACGGCTCTTGCTCAGGTCGAGCGATCCTTGACCTTGGCGGACAGTGTCGCGGGCGGTGTCGAAGCCTTTTACGTCGAGATCGAGTCGCTGCGTGTTGTCTGGGACTTCGATCCCAAAGCGCTCCATTTGCTGGTAGACGATGAAGGCACTCGTGCCCGTTTCCGGTAGCGGCATCGAGTTTTTGGCGGGAACATCATCGAGCTTCATGGTGACGTAGAGCTCGGTGATGCGCGGTAGAAGGCCACTGATCTGGACGATCACCATGTTCTGGGGACGACCGCCGCAGCCGCTCATACACAGTGCGAGCATGGCGACGGACAGTAGCTGGCGGAGTGACTTGTTGCTGCGCATGTGGTCGCTCCTAGACCGTTACTTGGTTGGATGCAGGACTGTCGATGGCACGGTGTTGCTTTGCGAGACACCCACGGCAACTGCCGTGATGGTGACTGCCGCAACGGCACCGCCGATGACACCCCAGAAGAGTGGCTGCTTGTAAAACGGCTTTTGCACGGGCTTATCGATGGGCGGTGCCTGGGTGAGGCTCTGCTGCGATGGCTTGGGCCTCGGGGCCGGCAGGAACGTTCTGACATCCGGAGTTATGCCGGGTGTGGTGCTCGGTTGTACCGCGAGGGGCGTGGTGCCAGCGCTCGTGGGTTTGTCGCCGGTCGGCTTGTCGCCAAGCTTGCCCTGCGTTGGAATCTTGGCATCCGCAGGCTTGCTGCTTGCTTCTAGATCGTAGGGATCGCTGCTCGCCACGGGCGTGACGTTCGATGGTGCCGCTGCCACCGCCGCCGCTGCCGCTGCCTTAGCAGACTTGGCATCGACCGCCTCAAACGGTGGCGGATCGAGCATGGCGCGGGTCATCGCGATGTAGCGGTCGACCTCGGCCTTGATCTCGGGCTTGGCTTTGGGATCGACGCGGAGATAGTGCTCGTAGAACTTGAGCGCCGTCGAGGCCATCCCGAGCTTGCGGTAGACCTGGCCAATGTTTAGCAAGATGCGCGGAAGCTGTCGGATTTTGTAGGCCGCTTGGAACTCACGAATGGCGCTGGGGTAGTCTTTGCTGTCGTAAAAGGCTAGCCCTCGACTGTAGTGCTGTTCGGCGAGATCGCCTTTGGCATGCGCCGACTGCGGTGCCACACTCCCGAGGAGGAGCGCGACCAGCAGCATGCGAGGTAAGTGGCCGTAGATGCCAGCAAACAGAGCAGAATTCATCGCTTCGCTGATTATATCAGGAAATTCTACGTTAATTTGATTACCATTAGATGGCCAGCACATCGCAGAAGCGGCGAGGCTGCGTCGGTTTTTTGCGAGATAAGCCGCAGACACCTGTGTCTCGGCAGGCAGATCCGCCTTAAGGCCGAGTCATCGCAACGCCGTCATTGATGGAGAGCTAGGAGCAGCGAGACGATGGAAGGACAGCGCATCGGTAACTACCGAGTCGTGCGCAAGATCGGCCAAGGCGGCATGGGCTCGGTCTGGGAGGCCAAGCACGAACAGCTCCATCGCAAAGCCGCGATCAAGCTGCTGCGTCGAGAGTTATCGACCGATCCGCAGCTCGAGGTTCGTTTTTTTAACGAAGCGAAGGCTGCCAGTCGGGTCGATCATCCAAGCATCGTTAAGATCGATGAGTTTGGCCATCTGCCCGATGGGACGGCCTATATCATCATGGAGCTGCTCACCGGCGATCCGCTGTCGGTTCGACTGCGCAATCTCGGCGGTAAGCTCCAGCTTCCTGACATCCTTCGAATCAGTCGCCAAATAGCCTCGGCGCTTGCCGCCACCCATGCCAAAGGCATCGTTCACAGAGATCTCAAGCCAGACAACGTGATGTTGGTGCCTGATTCCGAGGTCGCAGGCGGTGAGCGCGTCAAGATCCTCGACTTTGGCATCGCCAAGGTCATCAGCGATTACAGCGGACCGGGTGCCGAAGAGTTTAAGACCAACACCGGCTTGGTACTCGGGACGGCGACGTACATGGCTCCCGAGCAGTGCAAGGGTGCGGGCGAGGTGACGGAGAAAGCCGACGTCTATTCGCTGGCGGTGGTGATGTACCGGATGTGCTGCGGCAAGGTGCCGTTTCGCGCCGAGGGGCCGGGCGAAGTGATGGCGATGCACATCTTTTCTCAGCCGAAGCCGTTGCGTGACGTGGAGCCGCGAATCCCCGAGCCGTTGGCCGCGCTGATTCATCGCATGATGTCGAAGGAGCCGCACGAACGCCCGACGATGGCGCAAGTTGCTGGCGAGCTCGAAAAGATGGCGATGACGAGCACGGGGCCGATCTCGGTGCCAACGGTGACCGCTCCGGTTGCTGCGGTGCCAGCGCCTGCTGCGGTACCTGAATCGCCAGCTCCGGCCTCGACCAGTGCTGCCAGTCAGCCTTCGACGCTGGGCACTGCCATCGGTCAAAGTGGTAGCGCTCCCGCAGTGACGACAGCACCCCGATCTCGTGCTGGGTGGATGGTGATGACGGTGCTCCTCCTGGGAGGGGTTGGCGTCAGCATTCCGTATGGGCTCAAGATGTGGCCGCAGCTTCTGGCGGCCAAAGAGAAGCCCGTCTATTGGAACGTTTCCTCATCACCAGCCGCGCAGGTGATTCGTAAGGCCGATGGGCAAATGATGGGGATGACGCCGTGGACGCACACTCTGCCGCAGGGGACGGGGCGTCAGATGTTTGTTCTGCGTGCCCAAGGGTATGTCGACCAGGAGATATGGTTCGAGGAAGGTTCCTCTGCCTCTCAGAACGTCAGCCTGGTGGCGGAGTCTAAAGCTGCTCCGGTGGCGACGGTTGGAGATGGCGGAGTTGCGGGTAGTGCGCCGGTCATCGTGCTTCAGGATGGCGGGGCGGAGTTGCCGGTGGCCGAGCGCCCCATTGTGCCGCAGGGCGAGGGGCATCCATCTCTCGAGAAAAGCACCCCAGGAGTGGCGGCCGCAAAACCAGGCAAACCGACGGGGCTTGGGGCGGGCCTGTCATCTGGCAAATCCGCAGGGAATAAGAAGCTACCGCGTCTGGGTTCAGACGGAGAGCTGCTGAAGGACGACGACATCGCCATTCTCAAAGATGACTAGCGCGCAAAGCGGTAGCTGAAGTTGAGCAGCGCGGTGTGGCGCTGATACGGCGACGTTCCATCTGCGGGAAGGCTGAAGTAGCCGCAATAGCGAGCGCTGATTGCAAAGCCCTTGGGCAGCGGTCGCTCTAGATCGAGCAGCACAAGACTGCGGTTGTCCTCATCGATGCTTTGGATCGGTACGGTCAGGCCGAGCGCGGACTTCTGGAGGTTGAGCTGGCCTTTCATCGTCACGAACAGCTCGCCGGGCAGGTGAAAAGCCAGCTTGAGCATCGGCAAGTGACGCTGATAGCTCTCCAGCTCCGTCGAGGACAGGTTGACCTGGGCGGAGTAACCAACCTGGATGAGCAGCGGGCCTTGCCACTGGATGCTCCCGCCGACCGAGACGAACACATCGCGGCGAACGGGACCGTAGATGCGGTAGTCACCTCGACCATGCACGGACAGATCGAAGTCATGACCGAGCTCGGGATCACCCGCGTGAACACGCCCGCCTAGCTTGGCGAACAGCGACGGGCCGACAAAGCTCTGGAGCGGATCGGGCTTGTAGTGGAATAGCTGCCCGGTCAAGTGCAGGACGCCGTCGATGCGATGTCCGCCTTCGAGGGGCCGCACGGACTGAAAACGTCCGCCGGCCGCCAGCGAGCGAAAGTCTCGCTCTAGGTATTGGGGGGCATCGGCTTGGAAGGCGTCGTAGTAGTCAATGGTTCCGACGATCAGGGAGCGTCCGATTTTCGCCCCGTGTTCATAACCAAGCTGCGCTACCAGGACGTTTTGCTGCTGCTGCTCGCTGGTGAGAAAGACTTTGCCGGTTGTCGTGGCCGAGAGTCTTAGTCGCTGTTTCGGCCCTGCGTAAGCCAAGCTGCCCGACCAAAGTCCGCGAACCAGCGGTGAGCCTTGCGGGAGCACACCGAGCGAGCCGTCACTGGGGACGCGGGCCGGATTGCTGTCGTACTCGATGCCTGCGTCGGCTGCCACCGTGCCCGACAGCACGGCGGGAGATCCGAAGAGCAGCAATCCCCACAGCCCAAACATCGTGCGCACAATACCTGAAAGCGTCGGCGCTGCGACCTGGTGATAGCATCGTGCCAGGACTCTCCCGATGAAAGCTGCTCAGCGTCTCGTCTGTCTTCATGGCCACTTCTATCAGCCGCCTCGTGAAAACCCGTGGCTCGAGACAATCGAAGTGCAAGACTCAGCCTTCCCATATCACGACTGGAACGAACGCATCACCGCCGAGTGCTACGAGCCGAACGCCTACGCTCGCATCCTCGACGACAACGGTAAAATCGTTAGCATCGTCAGCAACTATGAGCGGATGAGCTTCAACTTCGGGCCGACGCTATTGTCGTGGATGCTCGTTCACTGCAAGCGGGTCTACGAGTCGATCTTGCTCGCGGACAAGCAGAGCCTACTGCGCTTTTCGGGGCACGGCTCGGCGATGGCACAGGTCTATAACCACGCGATCATGCCGCTGTGTAACGCACGCGACAAACGAACCCAGGTGGTGTGGGGTTTGCGCGACTTTGCGTTCCGCTTCGGTCGGCTTCCCGAGGGCATGTGGCTGGCCGAGACCGCAGTTGATATCGACACGTTGGAAGCGCTGGCCAAGGAAGGGATCCGTTTTACGATCCTGGCACCGCACCAAGCCAAAGCAGTTCGGCGACGCGGTGAGCCGAGCTTTACCGATGTCAGTGGTAGTCGCGTCGACACGACCATGCCGTATGAGGTTGTGCTGCCATCGGGGCGGCGTATCGCGGTGTTCTTCTACGATGGACGGACGTCGCGGGCGGTGGCGTTCGAGGGGCTGCTCAACCACGGTGACAAGCTGGCTGAGCGCTTGCTGCGAGGCTTTCTCCCGGGGGTCGATCATTCGCAACTGGTTCACATCGCCACCGATGGGGAGAGCTACGGACATCACCACAAATATGGCGAGATGGCTCTGGCGTTTGCGCTGCGCACCATTGAACAGACCGAGGGTGTGCGACTGACCAACTACGGAGAAATGCTGGCGCAGAACCCGCCCACCCATGAAGTCGAGATCGTCGAACGAACCGCTTGGAGTTGCGCGCACGGCATCGACCGCTGGGCCTCCGATTGTGGCTGTAACAGTGGTGGCAATCCGGGCTGGCATCAGCGCTGGCGGGCTCCCTTACGGGCTGCGCTCGATCTACTGCGGGATCGACTGGTGCCACTGTATGAACAGGCCACGGCAGCGCTGCTACACGATCCGTGGGCCGCTCGTGATGCCTATGTCGACATGATCTTGGACGGCAGGACAGAGGTGCGAGATCGATTCCTGCGGAACCAGGCCAAACGGCCGCTGAGTGCCGATGAGTTGGCTCGGGTGTTCCAGCTTCTGGAAATGCAGCGGCACTTGCTTCTGATGTACACCAGTTGCGGGTGGTTTTTCGACGACATCTCGGGCACCGAACCAGTGCAAAACCTGCTCTATGCCGCACGTGCGATTCAGCTTGCGCAGACCGCGTTGAAGGTCGACTTGGAGCCCTCGTTTCTGGAGGTGCTCGCTACCGCTGAAAGCAACCTCGTGGAGGTTGGCAATGGTCGACGACTCTACGAAGCGCAAGTTCGTCCACGCAAGGTCGACCTCGCCAAAGCGTTTGCTCACTACGCGATCACGTCACTATTTCAGCACTACGAGGAGCCGATCAACGTCTACGGTTACGACGTGCGGCCTCGGGAACATCAGGTGCTGCGGGCCGGTCGAGTCAGCCTGGCCTTGGGCCGAGCGGATGTGTAGACGAAAGTGACACAAGAGTCAGCTGACTTA
>CALLYL010000756.1 GCA_937859535.1 uncultured Myxococcales bacterium | reverse complement strand
GTCTGTTCAAAACGGAGAACCCGGTTGCAGCCATGCGTGCGTCTCACTCCGCGATGAGATCGGCTTTCCAACCATCGCGCTAGACATCACGAGCTCACAAGGCGCTCCGGTACGCGAACAGAGCCCGGTGAATCAAGCACTGTCCGCACACCTTTCATCGTGACTGCCGTCCGGTACATCGACATCAAATTCCCAGACCTATCCGGAATGTAGTTGGCGGATGAGTCTGTAACCTAGTGTTCTTCCTTGTGTTCTATCGCTCCCATCGGCAGATTGTCTGACATTCAATCTAGCTGCATTTCTAGCTACACATCCGCCTACAATGCAAGCGAGCTACACTGTCGTACCTCGCTTCGGGTGGCTTCTCAGCAGGGAATCGGGATCGCCGCAGCCGCTCCGTGATGTGGTGTTGCGATCCGAAGCCGAGAACTCTGTGACTGGTTCGAGACACAATCTACGACACAATCAGCCAGATATTTTTCTGGCGTCTTTGAATCCGCGTGGGACGATCCGCCGCTAGGCTGTCCGGCTCCCCCCGCAGAGCTCCACGTAACTCAGCACGTGGCTCCCCCCGTAGAGCCCCACGTGACTCAGCACGTAGCGCCCCCCGTAGCTCACCACGTAGCTCGCCACGTGGTGAGTTGAAATGCTAGGTTGATCGCTGAGTCCTTTTGTGGCTCTCTTGCAAGATTCGGTCCATGTGCAATTTGCGACAGCAAACATGGGATTTCTTCGGTGCACTGTGGTTGTTACAAATTGCCCAATTTCTGGTCAATAATGCTACGTAATATTGTCACACTACGTAGTGAGTTACGAAGTGTGCTACGGGGTGAGCTACGGGGTACTCTACGAGTTGATCAACGTGGTGAGCTACGGGGTGGTCTACGAGGCGCACTGCGCGGCCTGATACGAGCTCTCGCTTCCGATTCGCCAGCACTTTCTGTGTTGTGACTGCGGATGCGCTGACACACCTACAGGTGTTGCACGCTATTGTGACGGATGCTCTGTCCTGTTTGTAACGAAACACCGCTTCGCGGGCGTCAGCAGATTTGCAGTACCAAGTGTCGCAGCGCGAGCTACCGACAGCGAAAGCGACTACAACAGAGTACACCACAAGCAGGAGTCCCACGGCTCAGTAACCAACGGCCCCGCAGCTCGCGAAGGGAGGACTCTGGGAGGTGGGAGCAGCTCCTCAAGACCGCTACCGACCGCATCGTGGAGGCCCTCCTGAAGCATGGGAATGGGTCTCTGTCTCCGCATCCCAGTGAGTGCCGTGTGGACCTACGCACACAAGTGATCTCGCAGGCTCCCAAGCAGGCGATTGGCTATCGATTGGTGCTGCCGGGTCATTGCGCGAGCGACGGTCCCAAGCTCTCACCGAAGCGGAGTCAGGCACGAGCGTCTGCCTGGTACTCGCTCACTCCGTTCGAGTATCCCGACGATCTTCGACTGAGTGACGGCTCCTGCTATCGCTTGATTTGGATCGATGCGGCCGGCCTTCGCATCCGACTGAAGCCGGAGGAGCAGATTCCGGTCCTGTACTTCTTCCTCCGTCCCCCATCTCTTCCAAGCAGTACGACGGAAGAAGGGCCACCAGAAGTCGTGTCCCAAGAGCGTGACAAGCATTGGGTCACATCGCCAACCAGCATCGCGGCAGACCATTCCGTCACGTCATCACAGAGCCAGGACGAGGCTCTTCAGGTCGTCATCTCTGCGTCGGAAATAGAAGCAGGTCTGGCTCCCATAGCGCCAATGTCACGGTTGGCCTCCACAGAAGAATTGCGTCACAGTCCCGCGGAACAGGTGGTGAAACACCCAGAACCAAAGATCGAGCGGTCAGAAGTAAGCCCACAGTCGGTCGCCGCACTTCATCAACCGCTCTCTGTATGCCCGTCTCTGTCGAAGAAGGACCGTGCCACGATGCGCGCATTTCGGACTCAGATAAAGGCTATGCTCTCTAGCCGCAACTTCCCCCCAAAGTGAGGCATCAGGCTCGAAGCGCACAGGGCGACCCGAACAAGAGGACGTACCTGGGGCACATTTGTGCGTATTTTGATGCTCGGTACCATCAGCACAAGGTGCCAGCGAAACCGCAAGGCAAGCTGAAAGCCGGTCAGCGCTCCAACCTCAAAAAGGCTGATGTACGACCTCCGAGCAATCGATCTGGTCAAGCGGCGCTCCCGTGCTGCTGCTTCGTGGATTCCTACCTCATCAGGAGTGCCGATTGCTCGATTCTGTAGTGCGACAGAATCAGAACTTTGGGCTCACAGCGTCACCGATTTTTGCCATGCTCACCAACGAGAAGCCGGGACTTTGTGGCGCTTGTGCGACTGGCGTGTGTCACCGAGTATTCGGCTTCGGAATGCAACGACACTTTGCAAGGCAGCGGCTAGGACTCTGAGCCGTTGGCGATACGCCACTCGACGTTTCCCTTCGGCCAAATTCCTTACATCCCCCCCCATCCACTGCTCGCGGCAGATAATAGACCACCCCAATCAAGCGCGTTGCAAGGCATGATCGGTACCCCACCCGTCCCAGTCGCTTAGTTCAGGTAAGCTCCCGTCGCTGAGCGTACTACAATCTCGCCCGGATTGAGACCCGGCAACTCCGATCAGCCGAGGCCCCTGCTCATCTAACCATCCGTCCGTCCTGGCCGGCTATTGGTTTCAGTCAGCCGGAGTCTGATGCTGCCCAAGAGCGTGCAAACAACATGAGGGTGGCCCACAGTTGCCAAACGCCAGAGTTCCCTCTTCATCAGCAACGCTGACTCGTCCATGCCATTATTCCGCGAATAGCGAGCTTAACAACAAGAAGGCCATCAAGCAGGTAAGAGCCGACTAATGATGAGTAGAAGTGCGGTTTGCCAGCGAACGAATTCCTCCTTCGAGCGTTATGGGGGGCCAGGCGCACCGACGCGAAGAGCTGTTCAGTGTCGCGTAGCGATGAGAGCAGCGAACTCTCTGTGAACTGAGCTCCGCAGCGGTGCGAATGCCAAATCAGACGAACTCAGCAGCAAGTCACCCACACGTAACAGAGATGAACTGAGTGGAGCAGCCAATATCTTTGCCCACTTCTTGTAGCGGCTACGCCTTCTACACTATGGTCGGGTTCATGCGAAAGGACACCTCCAAAATGTGCTCATCGAACTTTGTCTGGCAAACTTTTGCACTGATTGGGGTACTTGGCACGCTCCAGCCCGTTGGTGCCCAGTCTCCGCCCGTACAGATGCAGGTGGCTGCAACGCCAAATCAGAACCCGGATGTTCCACCGAGCGGCTGCGCAGAGAGCGAGGAGGCAAAGCAGCGCTACGATCTTGGAATTGGCCTGCTCGGGCAGAACCGAAACAATGAGGCGCTTGGTGAGTTCCAGCGCTCCTACGAACTCTCGCACTGCATGCGTGCGCTGGCTCAGATGGCATTTGCCGAGAAGGCGCTCCGGCGCTGGGCCGACGCGTCTGAGCATCTGAGGACCGCGATGGCAAGCAGCGATCCGTGGATCGAGGAGCGCCGCATGCAGTTTCAGACGGAGCAGCTGAGCATTGACGATGCCCTCAAGCAAGCCAGGGGGCGCAATGAAGACACAACGACAGCGAAACCAGTCCAGCAGACACCAGTAAGAGTTAGCGCGGGCTGGGGACTGACCATCGTCGGAGTGCTGCTCGGTGGATCCGGCGCTGCGACGATGAGTGTGGCTCAAGCCTTCTCACGCTCCGTCGATGGCGTCGGCTTTGGCATGTGGGACAATGGTTCCAACGTCTATGGAGCCGCTCTCCCGATTGGTGGCGTCCTGCTCGGCGTTGGTGGTGCGGCCCTGGTTAGCGGGGCCACGCTGCTGCTCTTGCCCCAGAAGGAACCGTTCCCAAAGCGCAGTCAGATTGTGCTGTCGCCGACAAGCAACGGGCTCGGCCTCGGAGGTCTCTTCTAATGCGGGGCTTACTCGCAGGGGTGCTCTCGCTGCTTGGCGGATGCGGATGGCCGCCGTTTCCTGGGGGAGCCAATCAATGTGGAAAAAGCTGGACTCTCAAGGCGACAGAGTTCACAGACCTCAAACCACTCAACGCCATCTTCGCCACCGACACTTCCGTCTATGCAGTCGGGGACGGTGGACAGATCGTCGTATTACAGGACAACAAGCCAGCCCTCCGCTGCGTCCTAACAAACGGAGATTTTTTGACATCTATTTGGGTGTCTGGGGAACAAGTGTTTTTGACTGGGGCCAAAGGAGTTTACATAGCGCAGAAGGAAGATCTATGTAATGCGCCAACACTTGCACTTAGCCCCATTTTTTCACCTAAAGGAAGTAAATGCAATGATGTCGCAGTTGCCCCCCAGGGATCTATTGTTGCTGCATGCGATGAGGCGATAGCCTATAGGCCTAGGGATGGCGTGTTCTCTGAATATACTGAACCATACACCGTCAACATTTCAGTTGCTCTATCTGACAAAGACGCTTTCATCGGGACAACGAATCTATCTGTCTACCGATCAGATCTAAACTTTTCATCATGGACACAGATGAATGGTGCCCCAGACTTATTGAGAGATAGCTGGTACAATGGCAAAGGCATCGTTTACCATGTTGGAATTAATGGTACATTTTCTTATGTTGCTACATATACAGGAGCTTGGATTCACAAAAAGAACACTTTGCCACCACAAATACAGAGCGGAGATATTAAGTCCATCTGGGGCGCTAGAGGAGATGAGACCCTGTATCTGGCTGGAAAATTAGCATCAAGCGAAGGTTTTGTCTGCGAGGGAAAAGAGGGAGACATGAACTGCCCGATCCTCGGTAAAGAGAAGGAACTTACTGGGGTTTACGGAAACCAAAAGAACGTGTACTTGGTCGGGCGGGCGATCGGTAACAACACTGGATTTATCCAGTGTCACCAACTCTAGTAGATGTCGGTTCATCGCCCAAGCGCTTGGGTAGCGGACAGGACTGACTAGAAAAGGCGGCCATTGAGGTAGAGGCGCGGACAGAGGCAGACCAAGCGAGAAGTGGAGGCTGAGCCTCATTCCGTAGGCCATCAAGTCGCAGCAGCCGTCCGAAAAAGGACGGACTGCTCAGCATGAAGTCCTACAGGCCAGACGGCACGATGGCGAAGGGCTGTCCAGGGTCGCGCATCGGAGCGATGAGCGGAGCGATGAGCGAAGCGATCTGGCCCTTGAGCGCCTGCAGCCACCGTGCAATTCACGTCCGCTCGATTGTTGAGTGCGCTTCCCACGGAGTTAGGCGATGAACCTAAATCGAAATTTTAGCATGATTGATTACATTTTTCAAGTTTGAGCTTGCTATTCGCAGTGTCACTACTGCCAAGGTGGTGAAAAGTCAGTTTTTTCTGCCTAACTTTGCTGCGCGCTACGCCTCCTCTGATATAGGGAGCTTTATCCGTTCCCGCAGAGGTTGCTCATGTCATCACGCCGTTTCTTGGTTTCGATACTAGGCTTACTGCTGTGTTCGCTAGCGCATGAGCAGCCTGCAAGGGCTGCTCATGCGCTAGGCTGTCCCTCTCCAAATGATGCATTGCGTCCCCGATTGCCTCTTCATCTATATGTTCCGCCCCTGATTGCCACTACTCCTTATAATATGCAACAGCCTGGGAGGCTTGCCGAGGGGCATCTTTGGGCAATCCGAGAGGCCATCCGGCAATCACTGTGCGCCGCGCAGGGCGCAAGAGTGCCGTATGCTTCTCTGCGCTTTACCGTCTATGCCCGCACCGATGAGATTGGCGCACGTGCCCACATTTTGCAGGCGCTGCGCAATCAGGGAATTAGTACGGCTCAGCTCGCTCAGGCCGGTCGGTCGGTCGTAGATGCCGTGGCCGCCTGGCATCGTGCCCGAATTGTCGTTGAGCAGTTTCAGATTGAGCTGGCCCGAACGCTGGTCGAGATGGGCGGCCTGCAAGACACCGAGCCAACGACAATGGTCGAACCTGCGGAACTTACCGTTGATGGACCGGGCACTACCGCGCCCGTCCTCGGTGAGCCCGCATCGCCTCCACCTCGTAGTTTTATCATCGTGGTTGGCGAGCGACAGAGTCCCACTCTTACTGCGTCTGGCATCAATCCCAGTTTGCTCCAAGGCAACGGTCCTCCAACGATTCAGGTTCAGTGCTGCAATAGCTGCGAGACAAGCCACGGCACACCAGAACAGCCCGCTGCCGCCAGACGTTCGTGGAAGATTCAGGTCGGTATTCCGCACGTTGAGACGCTCATCGGTGTTGCAATAGCGACGCAGCCTTATACACGAACCTATCTATATCGGGAACTGAGTTGGCTGGGGCTGGGATTTCGATTGCCAATTAATCGCTTTGAATTCGGTGCAAGGCTGATCATACATGCGGGCGGGCATGAAATTTCTTACAATGATATACCGCAGGAGCAACTTCGACTTGGCATTGGTGTTGTGGTTAGACCTGGCGTGAAGGTTATTGATTCTCATGTTGCACGGTTGACTCTTGGCTTGGAGATGGGGGCACACTATCTGTTCCGGCGTATTGACAGACAAGATTATCCTTATCGCGGAATTATTGATACCAAGCATGTGTTGGCCCCTCTGGCCAACACATGGCTTCGAGCCGATGTTCCGCTCCCAGTTCGCCGTCTAGCTTTCTCTGCTGAAGCCGAACTGGGCTTCACCCCGATCTCTACTGAGATCCGTACCGCTGAAAACCTTACTGTAACCCTTTTGGGAGGAGTCTCCTATGCGCTTCGCTAGCCACCGCTCGTTGGTCTGCTGTTCTGTCTATTGTGCTTGGTTTCTCAGTCTATTGCTGCTCGGGTGTGGTGTCAACGAGACCACGACACCAGATGAGGCACGGTACTACCCACTTCCGACAGAATATCATATCCAGGACGAATACTTCATCGTGGCTCATCCAGATTCCAAGCATCCAGCGCTTGGAGATGCCATGGAGATTGTTCGCAGAGCTATTTTCGAAATCTACAATCCTAAACTCAACAGCAATAGCGATCCAGCACTGTCGGTTGATCAGCCAATCGTTGGCTGTGGTGGGTCCACTGAACCGGGTAGTTATAGAGACGATGTGTCAAAAACATACTGTGTGCGACTTCCTGATCCGACAAAAAATATCACGGCTCTATTGAAAAATGACCAGATTCACTATATAGAAGCGCATGGGCGTGTCACTTTGACCGGCGTGCAAGTTTGCACTCCTTCCTGGGGGCTCGATCAGATTGACGAACCATCTCTCAAAGCAAGAAACGATGTATATGCATATTCTAAATCAGGAGACAATATCGATATATTTATATTTGACACAGGTATTTCTCCAAACAAAAGATCATCTATAGACAAAGACTTCTATAATGATTTAGGAACAGGTGCCTGGTATGATCCGGCCGCTCCTCCTATTTCTAAATTTCGCCCCTGTATGAATAGTCAATGCGATGATGCAGTTGGGCACGGAACAATGATGGCTGGCATTGCCGCCGGGATGAGAACCGGTGTAGCTAAAAAGGCAAATCTTCATCCAGTTAAGATTGCTTTCACCAGTGACCCCAAGGTTTCGATTGATCATAAATTCTTCGCAACACAGGAGTCCCTCATTAAGGCACTCCGCTACTTTAGGGATAACAGTTTATGGTGTGAAAAGCCCGGGGTCGGCAGATTAAGGATATTACTACTCCCAGTTACCACCGAAGCCGGAGATGGAAAGACTCTCAAAAATGCAGTAATGGAGGTTCTCGACAAATGTAATGCCTTAGTGGTGACCGGCGCTGGAAATGATAGGGCCGATCTTGACGATCCAGTCGTTGCGATGAAAAATCTCTATGTACCAGCCTCAATTCAACACGATGGGGTGATTACTGTTGCGGCCTATGACGAGTTTGGCAATTTTTCTAGATCCTTCTCTAATTGGGGCTCTGCCATTGATCTACTTGCTCCGGGTGTGCGTATTAATACCATTGTCCCGGATGCTCAGAGAGGATCTGTCACACCCACCATTTCTGGTACATCGGTGGCAGCAGCATTTGTAGCGGGTGTGGCTGCCCAGATGGTCGAAGCAAATCCTGGCGCAGATCTAAAAGCTATCCGTAGTCTTCTTCTAGGATCGGCAATCAGAAATGCCGTTATTGACGTTCCCGCCGGCACCCGAAATCTGGCTACTCGCTCTCCCTATGGCAAAGGAACCACGGGCGATTCGGATGAGAGCGATGCGATCGATGGGATCAATGATGCGATGTCGCTCGCTGCTTGCCCTGAAGGGAGTTCATGTAGTCTTACTGGGTTTTGTGGTGGTTATCTGGAAAATCCCTGTAACGCAGGACTTCAATCTCCACCGATGCCACTAAGCGAGTGCAAACGTGGAGTCACTTGCAGTGCTGGTATATGCGATAGTTGTGGCCGCAAGGGCGAGAAATGTTGTGATAAGGGAAGCCAGCAAAAGCCAAGCCTCCAATGTGCTGATAGTCTCGAGTGCAACGGATTTAATCGATGCACTTGTGGTGGTATTGGAGAGACCTGCTGCAATGGAACATCCTGCAAAGATGGCCTGGGATGTGATACGGACAAAAAGTGCAAAGTCTGTGGATTGCAAGCAGGTCAGCCATGCTGTTCTGATGGCTGCAAAGGAGACAATTTAGTCTGTGGGAAGGATAGCAAGTGTGAGGCATGTGGAGCAGATGGACTACGTTGTTGTGCTGGCTTGAAGTGTTCTGGTGGCCCCACCGGACACTTGCAGTGTCTTCAAAGCACTCCGAGCGACCCAATGGATCCAGCCAAGATGACGTGTCAAGCATGCGGAAGACCGGAACTACCTTGTTGTGGTATTCCCCGCGATCCTTGCGATCGAGGCTCTGTATGTGATTCAGACAAGAAGATTTGCCAGACTTGCGGCGGACCTAATGAACCGTGTTGCACCAGTTCGCCCGGATGTGCAGGTAGCCTCCAGTGCCTCCCCACGAGCGATCCGAGCAAGAAGACGTGTCAAGCATGTGGAAGACCGGGACTGCCCTGTTGTGGTACTCCCCGTGATCCTTGCGATCGAGGATCCGTGTGTGGCTCTGATCCGATGGATGCGACCAAGAAGATTTGCCAGGCTTGCGGTGGCCCTGGAGAACCGTGTTGTCGCAGCGGACGAGCTTGTATCAATACAAATCACACTTGCCGTACAGGAAGATGCGGCGAGTGGAAAAGCTGCGAACTTCGATGTAAGAATGGCTCTCAACGATCACTCGGATTGCAACTCGATAAGGCCACTTGCGAGAAAGATGGAATTGGCGCGAAAGGTCAAGCTGAGTGCGGTGTTTGTGGTTCAAGCGTTATCCGCGTGCGTTACGATAGTAAACTTATATGGGAGTCAAATGAATGTGGTGCTAAGGGCGTGGCATGTTGCGCTGATCCTAGCGATAAAAACAACCCGAAAGCGAATAGTTGCAAGATCAACCCAGCGACCAAGAAGGAATTTGATTGCAAGCCACAGATTCCCCCAGCGTCATGTTCAACTGGAACAACCGATACTTGTGAGTAATAGCCGCTGGAATCGGTAGAGGGGTAGGATGGGGTTCGTGGTTGCTACACCACTTCCCCCAAACTAATCATCCGTTCTCGCAAAGTTTGCAGGGCGTGTTTGACGAGGCTTTGGGCGGCGCTTACGGTCTTGCCGAGATCGTCAGCGATCTCTTGATAGCTGAAGCCGAGCTTCCACAGGCCAAGAGCTTTGCGCTGGTCGGTTGGTAGCTTGTCGATGTGGGGCTGAAGCTTGGCGTACAGTTCGTTCCGGGCGGCTCTGCCGCTCGGGGAAGTATCGGGATCGACGAGCATGGCCTGGAGCTTGGGACCATCATCGGGATCGTCCAGCGAGCGCTCTGCACTGACGGAGCGACAGAACGCGCCGAGTTGCGCACGAAGCGTGTCGATTGTGTTGTTTTTGAGAATCTCGCGCAGGTAGCCGCGTAGTTCCAAGAAGGACTTGCCTTGAAACTGATGGAAATCTTCGATGCTCTGCAAAAGTGTCTTCTGGACCAGATCCGAGGTGTCTTCTCGAACGCGCACCCGCGTCCCAAGCTTGCCTGTTGCTCGACGACGAACATCCTCCAGGAGTTCGCGCAGCAACGTCCCAAGCGCAGTACTGTCACCGTTTTTTGCCGCAATCAGGAGGGAATCGAGGTAGGCCAGATGTTGCTTTCTGAGCTCGACTTCATCTCGGTCGTTCGCCATGGTCGCGACCATAGCAAAGCGTCGGACCCGCCGAAAGCCAGGAACTGGTGGAGCGACGGTCTTAGTGAGAGCAGGCATTGCGTGCGAGGTGGCTATCTCCCCCTCGGACTGTGATAGGCTCGGAGCATGAGCCGACACAGCGAGGGTCGACGGTGAACACCAAGGATGAACTCGAGATTGGGCAAGAAGTAGGCGACTACATCGTCGACGCCAAGATCGGAGAGGGAGGGATGGGCTCAGTGTATCGGGTGTTCCACAAGAGGGTTCCCGGCCAGTATTTTGCACTCAAGCTGCTCAAGGTTCAGGGCGAGACTCATGCCACTGCAAGAGAGCGATTTGAGCAGGAAGCTCGGGTGGTGGCAGCGATCGGAAGGGAGCGGGTGGCTGGTTTCGTGAACATTGGGGAGCTAGCGAACGGTACTCCGTACATTGTGATGAACTTGATAGAAGGACAGAGCCTCGCTGCGATGCTGGAGGAGACAGGGCCGATGCGTGTGCTGACCGCGCTGCGGATCGCCTATCACATCGCGGACACACTCGTCGTTGCCCACGGTAAGCAGATCGTTCATCGCGACATCAAGCCCTCGAATATCATGGTGACACGGACTCGTGACCAGGAGTTTTCCGTCACGATCCTCGACTGGGGCATCGCAAAAGCACGAGGAGAAGTGCAGGTCGCGCACACCGGGACTGCAGGGGTCGTTGGAACGCCGTATTACATGGCCCCCGAGACTCTTCTTCCCAAGGTGGACATCGATGGACGCGCCGATGTTTTTTCGCTGGCAGTTACGCTGTTTGAGATGCTGTCAGGGCGTGGGAAGCGACCCTATCTGGTCCTGTGCAGTGCTGCTGATGTAGAGGCAGCGATCAGCACTTACCGCAATCAGAATATCTCGATTGGTCTGCATCGCACTGCGGGCCTGGATCCGGTTCCTCGCTGGCTGGAACGAACCATCCTGAAGGCACTGGTGCTGGAGCGGGAAGATCGTCCAACGATGGACAAGTTCCGGCAGGACTTGGCCGATGCGATGGATCGACTCCAGAGGAATCCCGAGAACCGCCCCCTGGCCGATGATGACAGAGACTCAGACGCACCGGTGCGGAGGACCAGCTCCCCATCTAACCAAGTGGCCCAAGAAGAAATGAGCGCTTCCGATGCCCCCCCAACTCAGTCGCCATCATCTGGTGAGAAGGGATTGGTTGTCGCTAACGGGCGAGTTGCGAGTGCCATGCCGCAACCTAGCCGCCGCAAGGCAGTCGGATTTTCCGTGATCTTGATTACTGTGATCTTGCTTGTTGTGGGAACTGGCGGAGTGCTAGGATTAAGAAGCTGTCTATCAACGACTCCAGACAAGACGACGCCCTCAGACTTGGCGGCTTCAGGTGAGGCAGACTTCTCAACAATCTTGCGCCGGTCAGAGCGCGAGTTCATCCAAGCGACCCAGCCAGATCCTCCACCGCCCAAGCCCGTCAAACGCACAAACAAATGCAAGCGTAACCCCGCCGGTGCACTCATCTGCCCGTAACAAGCGGCGGCAACTTGCCCACGGCTGACGCACTCTCCTCCATCCAATACAAAGTCGGGCTCTGCCCAAACGGCGGCACCGTACCGACGATCCGAGTTCTCGGTCGTGACAACCCCCAGTTAGACAGCGACATCCGCCATCTCAACGGCGATCGAAGAAAATTGCGAAACTTGCGCCCATAGTCGTGTGTCCGTACGCCCTTTGTTATTGGAGGCGATTCTGCTTCGCTCGGAGGCAGATGAGTCTAAGCGCATCTGTAGCACGGTTGAATCTATGTCACTGCGCCATGCAACCGAATGGGTCGGGGGCTGGCAACGTGAATCCGCCGCAAAGGAGTGTGTCCCATGAAGCGTATTTCTACCCTCGTGATGTCCCTCGCCCTTCTCATTGGTTGTGGTAGCGCTGAATCAGGCGAGTTGACCGATAGCTCTGCCGCAACCCCGACTCCGGCAGTCCAACAGACAGAGCCATCCCTTCCTATCGAGCAATCGGTGCGTCCTGCCTCACAACTCGACCAGCCTGGATCCGGTGTCGACAAGACAGGCATTAGCGAAGTTGGTGGCGAGCGGCAGTCCTCCGAGAGCGCGTCCCACCGGGACGATTGCTGCTATGCGAAGTGCGAATGGGGTGGCTACTGGTTCGGACCCTTCAAGATTGATGACAAGAAATGGGGGGAGTGCACGGGTGCCGCCGCCCGCTACTGCCAGCGCAACGGCTACTACGGGAATCATGCCTACTGGGCCAGTTGCTAGCGGTGATGGCGCTATTGGTCACCGCTGGCGGTCTTCGTCACAACTCCGGAATGGCCGCATCCCCACCTAACTCCAAAGCCTCGGCGGCTACCA
>CALLYL010000755.1 GCA_937859535.1 uncultured Myxococcales bacterium | reverse complement strand
GAGCCCCGACCCGACAGTGGAGCAAATCCGGGCCAGACTACCCACGGACGAGCGCCGAGTCGTGCTCAGCTTGATTCGGGTGTAGCGGCACGTTGCGGGCGGCATCGCTTCATTCTCGCGATCCGCTTGTGGATTCGGTGAAACAGAAGCGCTGTGACAAAGGGATCTGCTCCCGCTCCGCTCGCTCGTTTTGGCAGTGGGAGCGCTTGTGGATTGAGCCCCAGCTCGTCTGTGGAAAGCGACAGGTCGCTGATCGCCAGCAGCTTCAGTCGTGTCTGTCTCGTCGGGGTGTGTTTATCGAATTCGATGAACTTGATCGTCGCTTCGCAGAGCCCGGCGAGACGGGCGAGCCGAGCCCGCGAAAGCTTGGCGAGCGTTCGACGCTGCCGCAGAAGCACACCCAAGGTCGTCATGGACATTCCTGTCTCTGCTGGCGAATCGTCTGTCGCGCTTGCCGAATCAGAAAGTAGGCGTAGTCCCGCGATACCTTCAATTTCTCGGCGGTCAGCTCTGTCTGACCTTTGCACTCCCCGTGCAACGCGAGAAGCTCTGCTGGAGGAATCGACGCCCGTGATCGCTCACCGCTTTTGGTTGTTCGCCGTCGAATTTCTCGGTTGGGAGCCGCAACCATCGTTGGGGCGCTTGGGTGCCAACTGCGAGCATCAAGCGCCCAGAATTGTTGCAAGTTAGCAAGCTGTTTCTCTGGGTCCAGACTGAGCAGTGCGAGGAGCAAGACCAGCTCGGAGCTAGGGTTCCCCGCGCCCGCTTTGAGTCGCGACAGATAGCCTTGGCTCACGCCAAGCAGAAGCTCCAGTCGACGCTGACTGATGCTCTGCTTCAAGACTGCCAGCGCGGTTCGGATGCGACTCTGGAGCGACTCCACATAGAGCGCATGCAGACGCAACCGTAGTTCGTCCGGTTCGCTTTGTTCGGGAAAGAGACTCTTACACCGCTTGCAGCAAGCAATCACGAGATCACACGGCAACGGCAGTGCAGGCAGCGTCCGATAGGGAATTGTACGATCGACGCCCCTACTCTTCACGACGGCGTTTGCGCCACAGCGAACGCACACGGTCGGCTTGTTTTCAGGATTCATCGCTGCACCCCCAATACGCGATCGAGACGCTGGCGCTGTGCCCACAGGAGCGGAATCGCGCTCGCAGAGAGTCCGGTGAGGAGGCCAAAGAACGCGGCATGACTCCATCGTTCCCAAAGGATTCCCAAGAATCCGGTGGCGAGATTCCCAAGCGCAATCGCGGCCAGCCACAGACCCATCAGGAGTCCGGCAAGCTTGGGCGGAGAGAGCTTGCTGACGAGGGAGAAGCCGAGCGGAGAGACGCACAGTTCCGCGATGGAAATTAGGGTGTAGCTGCTGATGAGCCAGAGGGGACTGACGCGACCGTGATTGCTCCCAAACGATGCCACCATCGACGCATCCGACATGACGAAACAGGAGAGCGAACAGAGTCCCATTCCGATGAGCAGCTTGTTTCGCGTGGAGCATGGCCAGCGTCGGAAGATCCGAGTCAAAACCGGTGTCATTCCCAACACCAGCGCAGCCTGCAAGCTCTGATAGGCCGGGGGAGCAATCGAGATTCCCATCAGCGTGTCGCGCGTGTTGTTCTTTGCGAACAGAGTGAGCGAGGAACCACTCTGATAGAACGCACAGAAAAAAATCACGGCGACAGGAAGCAGACCCAGAATCGTAGCGATGCGGTCGCGTTCTGATGCAGCATGAATCGATTCCGTCTCGTGCTGGTGGAGCGGATAAAAGAGGGAGCGCGTCAGGAAGCCGATGGGAACCACGAGCGCCATTGCAACGAAGCAGACCAGAAACGCCGCGCGGAAACCGTAGTGGGAGTGGAGCCATCCACCGGCAAGTCCCGATGGCAAAGACCCCAGATTCACGGCCCAATAGAATCGGCTGTAGGCCGCGTCGCGCTCGGTCGGTGGGAACAGAGAGCCAACCAGCGCCGTTAGATTCCCTTTGAACAGCCCGACTCCGGTTGCAAGCACAGCCACGCACGGAACGACCGGCAGTCCGAGCGCCAGCGCAAGGTATCCGAATGCAAGCAGTGCAGCACCGAAGACGATGGTGCGCCACCGCCCAAACCGATCCGCGATGCCACCGCCAAACAGCGGCGTGAAGTACATCACCGCGAGAAAGAGGCCATAGCTCCGAGTCGCCGCCTCTTCACTCAGGCGATGCTCGTCGGTCAGATAAAGCGTGTAGAGCGAAAACAGCAGGTAGAAGGCGAAGCGCTCAAGCATGACGACGCCGGATGCGACCAGAAACGCCAGCTTGGCATCGGGCGGTGGGCGAGTCATGGGCTCAACGAAAGACGGAGGCTCGACACGGGGCAAAGCTGTGGACATAGAACGCTCCTGGGCGGCGACCACGCAAACAGGGAAGCGAGGCAGACCACGCGGGTCGCCTCGTTGACGGGCCAGCCTCGCGGCTGATTACGCGGCGTTTCGCTCGGTGCGCTCTGGTTCGATTTCGACAGGAACAGCGTCAAGCGTCTGTCCCCGTGGCAGAGTGGGGGGGGCGGAGTGCTCGATGACTTCGGCGTTCCAGCGAACGCAGTTTCGCCCGTCGCGCTTCGCACGCTGCATCTGCTGCTCGGCGGCAAGCTCGATTTGTTCACCGGACTGGATCGTCTGTCCGTCCCACTCGACGACACCGATCGAGGCAGTGAGCGATACGGAGCGAAGCGCGGTCAAGATGAGTTCTGCAAGCTGGATAGCGACGGCCAGCCGCATGCCTTCCAGAATGACAAAAAACTCATCGGCAGCAGTGCCGCGACGGAACAGTCCGTCACGGTCGCCGCGACGACGCAGCGCGGAGCGGATTGCCTTCGTCGCCGACACGATTAGCCTGTCGCCAGCGATGTGCCCCAGCCGATCGTTCACCGCCTTGAGCCCGTCGAGGTCGATGTAAATCAGCGCAAAGGGTGCTGTTCCGCGAAGCAGCGTCGAAACCTTGGCCTCGAACATGTTTCGATTGCGCAGCCCCGTCAGCGCGTCGAAGCACGTCTGCTGCTGGATTGTCCCCAGCCGGTTTTCCAGGTGCAGCCGGTCGGCTTGCCACTCTGTCCGAAGCGCCCCGATGTTCCGCCCCTGTTGCAAGACGATGCCACTCAGCATTGTCACCGCAGCGAGCAGCGCGACGACTACCTCGGGGAGAAATTCATAGACCGCCGACGGTATGTGGGCGGTCATGTTGCCGACGGAGCTTGGATAGATCCATCCGGCGCTTGCCAAGGACGAAATTTCCGGCATGCTTGCCTCGCTTGGGGTCGGGTCTTGCTTTCCACGGCGCACCCGGTTCCCGGTGGGGCCGTCGGGAAACCGACGGCTTTCTTTTTGCCTATTTACTAGTGATAAGTATTCTTTACATCGTAGTAGAAACTTGTGTCAAACTCGCTGGTGGAAAATGTGCTATCGGCTCCCACATGGGACAACTGAGGAGCGAGTCGATCGGTGAGCGTGTTCGTGAGGCACGCGAAGCCGAAGGGCTCAGCCGTCG
>CALLYL010000754.1 GCA_937859535.1 uncultured Myxococcales bacterium | reverse complement strand
GATTCGCCGGGCCGAACTGCAACTGCGGGCGAAAAACGACAAGGCGGCGCGGGAACTGGCGGACAATGCCGCTTTCGTCCACCTGCGCCAGATGCACAGAGACGACGAGGGCCACACGTTCTGGCACGCCGTGGACGAACTCGAAGCGGATGCGGCAGGCGTTGGCCGCGCTCGACTGCTTGGTGGTAATTGACGTGGCGATGAGCGAGACGGCGCAGCTTGCGCACTACGTTCTGCCGGCGTCTTCGCAGTTCGAGAAGTGGGAGGCGACGTTTTTCAACCTGGAGTTTCCGCAGAACTACTTCCATCTGCGGGCTCCGATCTTGCCGCCGCTTCCCGGCACGCTGCCGGAAGCGGAGATTCATCGTCGTCTGACCAGGGCGCTCGGCGCGGTGATGGACGAGGACTTGGCGGCGCTGCACCAAGCGGCGGCACTCATCCCGAGCGCGGGGCGGGGTCCGTTTGCGGCGGAGTTCTTTCGTCTCACGGCAGAGAAACCGCAGCTTCTGGCGCTGGCTCCCGTGCTGCTGTACGAGACGCTGGGGCCGACCTTGCCAGATGGTGCCAAGGAGGCGGCGGCGCTGTGGGGAGCCGCGCAGATCTGCGCCATGAGCTTTCCCGAGTCGGTGCAGCGGGCGGGTTTTCAGGGCTTCGGACCGGAGCTGGGCGAGCAGCTATTTCAGGCCATGCTCAGCGGTCGCTCCGGCATGGTGTTTAGCGTCGATGACTACGAAGTGACGTGGCAGCGACTCGACACTCCGGATAAAAAGGTGCGCTTGGTCATCTCTGAGCTACTGACCGAGCTGGCCGGCTTGCAAAGTGAAGATCCGAGCTTGCGCGATCCGCTGTTTCCGCTGGTGCTGTCGGCGGGTGAGCGGCGATCTACGACCGCCAATACGGTATTGCGCGATCCGGCGTGGCGGAAAAAGGACGTGGTGGGGGCTCTGCGGGTGTCTCCGGCGGACGCCGAGCGCCTGGGGCTGGCGAGTGGAGACGAGGCACGGGTGACCACACGACGGGGCAGCGCGGTGGCGGTGGTCGAGATCACAGGTACGCTCCAGGCGGGTCATATCAGCTTGCCGAACGGTCTTGGGACGACCTATCCCACAGAAAGTGGGCAGCTTGTGGCCCCTGGGATTGCTCCAAACGAGCTGACGGCCAGCGAGGATCGCGACTGGCTGGCGGGGACGCCCTGGCACAAGCATGTTCCGGCCCGCATCGAGCGGGTCTAGCGCCAGCGACTTGAGTTGGGTCATCGGGCCAGGCCGCAAAGTTTGCCTGCCAGGGCATCTGCGGCTACCTTTTGCGCCCGCCCGCTTGGGCGCAGATATGCCATGACCACCCTCCACGAGATCCCTGTCTCCCTCGATGTCGAGACCCAGAAGCGTTACCTAAGCTATGCGCTGTCGGTGATTACGGCGCGTGCTCTGCCTGACGTCCGCGACGGACTCAAGCCGGTGCAGCGGCGCATCCTGTACGCGATGTACCATGACCAGCGGCTGCTTCCCGACGCCAAGTTTCGCAAGTGTGCGTCGGTCGTCGGCGATGTGCTTGGTAAGTATCACCCTCACGGCGACTCGTCAGTGTACGAGGCGCTGGTGCGAATGGCGCAGGACTTTTCGCTGCGCTATCCGCTGGTCGATGGCCACGGCAACTTCGGTTCCCAGGATGGCGACGCTCCAGCGGCCTATCGGTACACCGAGTGTCGTCTTCGTCCGATCGCGCTGCTGCTGCTGAAGGAGCTGGGACAGAGCACAATCGACTGGCGACCGACCTTCGACGGGGTGCGCAGCGAGCCGATCGTCCTGCCGGCGCAGCTACCAAACCTGTTGGTGAACGGCGTTCAGGGTATTGCCGTTGGTATGGCGACCTCGATTCCACCCCATAACGCCGGGGAAGTGATCGACGCCTGCCTGGCGCTTATCGACGAGCCGCAGATCGATACGCGTGGGCTGATGCGCTACGTTCGCGGACCCGACTTTCCGACAGCGGGAGAGATGCTGGCGAGCAAGGCGGAGCTGCATGAGATCTATGAAACCGGCCATGGCACCCTCAAGCTAAGGGGTTCCTATCGTGTGGAACCGCCGGTTGACCGCCGAGAGGGCGCGCACCTCATCATCAACTCGATTCCTTATGGCGTCGAGCGCTCGGCGATCATGGAAAAGATCGGCGAGCTGTTCGAGGAAAAGAAGCTGCCGATGGTGGTCGACTGCCGAGATGAGTCGACGACCGACGTACGGATTGTGATCGAGCTCAAGCGTGGTGCCGACCCGCAGCTCCTGATGGCCTTTCTGTACAAGAACACAGCCTTGGCGACGACGGTGCAGTTCAACATGACGTGCCTTGTGCCAACGGACAATCCCGAGATCGGGACTCCGAAGCAGCTCAGTCTGCGAGAGATGCTGCGGCACTTTCTCGACTTCCGCTTCCAGGTCGTCAAGCGGCGGCTGTCTCACCAGTTGGCAGAGCTAAACCGGCGCATCCACGTCCTAGATGGCTTTGCGGCGGTGTACGACGCGCTGGATGAAATCCTGGCGATGATCCGTCGCAGCGAGGGCAAGGCCGACGCCAAAGAGAAGCTGATGGCGCGCTTCAAGCTCGATGACGAGCAAGCGGAAGCGATCCTGGAGCTGAAGCTGTACCGCCTGGCCCGGCTGGAAATCCTGGTGATCCAGGAGGAACTGGCACAGAAGCGGAAAGAAAAAGCGCAGCTCGAGTCTGTGCTCCAGAGCGATGGCAAGCGCTGGGACATGGTGAGGCGAGAGCTGACCGCGCTGCGTGAGGAGATTGCGGACAAGCGGCGGACGACCATCGGCGTACCTGCCGAGGAGCCGGTGTTTGACGACACGGCGTTTATCGCTCACGAGGACTGCCACGTGGTGCTGACTCGTGATGGCTGGGTGAAGCGGGTCGGGCAGCTCCGCGATGTCAGCTCGACGCGTGTGCGCGAAGGCGACGAAGTCCAGATAGTCCTGGCTGGCTC
Source organism: uncultured Myxococcales bacterium (assembly GCA_937859535.1). Classification (GTDB taxonomy): domain Bacteria; phylum Myxococcota_A; class Polyangia; order Palsa-1104; family JAEUJZ01; genus JAEUKA01. Next base: position 8,932 of record CALLYL010000754.1, on the reverse strand, counting down.
TACCAAAGAGCTGGCGGTGTTCTTCAGCAGTCGAGGCTCGGCGTACGTGTGTCGCATCTTGGACATTGCGGCGACGACTGGCTACGGCGAACCGCTATCAAAGCAGTTCAAGTTTGAAGATGGCGAGACGGTGGTGGCCGCGCTGTCGCTCGACTCGCGGGTCCGGCCACCGGCCGATGCCCATCTGGTGGCGGTGACTCGGGGCGGTCTGGCGATGCGGTTTTCGCTGGAGAGCCACTCGGACGTGTCGACACGCAATGGTCGACTGTTTGCCAAGGTGGCCGATGGCGATACCGTGCTCGGAGTGAAGGTGGTTCGGGGCGACGTGCTGCTGTCTGTGGCGTCCCAAGCTGGACGGGCTCTGACCTGCCGAGTCGATGAGGTACCGGTGCTGCAAGGGCCGGGCAAGGGCGTGCAGGTTCTCAAGCTTGGGGAGGGCGACAAGCTGATTGGGTTCGCAGTGGGAGAGCCGCTCAAGGTGGAAACCGACAAGGGCGGGACGCATGAGCTGGGGTCGGCTCCAAGCGAGGTCACTGCCCGTGGGGGTCGGGGCAGGGAAGTGCTCAAGAAGGGCAAGTTTGTGCGCTGTTTGGTGGCCCCGCCGACCGTGCCGCAGCTCTCTGCGCCGCGTACGAGCAGTGGTGGTAACTCCAGCGATCCACCGTCGGGAGTGTCGCCGCTTCCAGACATCATTGGGCCGCTGTTCCGTAAGCCGAGCTAACAGGACTCCCTTGCCTCCTTAGGAGGTTTGGGATGGGCTTGGGAGTGGGTTAGGAATCGGAAGAGAGTCAGCGCAGAGTCTGACAGAGCCCGAGAAGGAGCCCGGAAGGGACTCCTTTCGGAGTCCTACAGGACTACGTTCATCATCGCACGGTAAGACGCGGTGGTGAAGTCGCGGACGCGGCGGTCATTGCCACGGCTGACGGCATAGAGCATGGCTCCGAGTGCACCCGGAGTGACCATGGTGTCGCCGAACTGCGCCGGAGTGTAGAGCTTGCCGGTGTCCGGATCGTAGTTCATCTTGCCAGTGCGCGAGATCTGACCGAACCAGCCTGGCTTCATGTAGCCGTTCGACATGACGTACATCCAGTTGGACGCGCCCGGAGTCGAGTCCGTCCAGTCGGAGTTCGCGTTGCTGAACGGGCCCTTCATGAGGTCTGCACTGATGGTCATGACGAGGTTGTCTGCGAGCTTCTTCGACTGATCCACTGGATCGGGAATACCGTTCAGATAGTCCATGAAGGTCTGGAACACCAGCGCGATGCCATCGGCAATACGGCCGACGCGAACACGGTCCGCCCACACGAAGTGCGGGTCGTCGTTGAACGCTGGCATCATGACCTGCGAACACAGACCCTTCTTGAAGGCGTTGGCGGTGACGATCAGGTTGTTGGCCAGTGCCTTCACGTTGGCGTCAATGGCTGCAGGTCCGCACCAGGCATCCACCTGGCCCGGGGCCGGAGCCAGCACGCTGCCGAGGTTCTGCGACACGAGCGAGATCGCGACGCGGGAGTCCTCATAGGCGCGCTGATAGGTGGCACGGTCGACGGTCTTTACCAAGCCGAGGAATGCCTTGTAATACTCCTCATAGAGCTTGGCGTTGCCCTGGTCGGCAAGGCGTGCCATCAGCTTCGATGCCGAGCTAGAGAACAGGTTGATCATGGAGTTCGCGTCCGGCACGCCCGCAGGAGAGGGCGAACCAGTCGCGGCACCGTACGGCATCCCGACCGCGTTGCGGTTGATTCCGATGACCGGAACCAGAGACTGCACCGTGGTCTGGATGGCTGCACAAGCTGCGAACGAACCAATCGAGCCGCTCGGGATGGTGTTGCTGTTACCGGCCATCTTGGGGGCCGTTTCGTGGCCGATGTTGGTACCGCAGAGCATGGCGGTGACGAGCTTCTTGTCACCGTAGTTCGACCACAGCGGCTGACCGTTCACCTTGCGGTGATAGAGCGTGCGGTCTTCTAGCGCACCCGAGGTGATCTTGCCAGCCTTGTTCATGTCGTCATAGGGCACGGTGCTATTGGTTGCAAGCTCCGTGATCGTGCCCGGAACCGGCCACACCAGCGTGAACCATGCGCCACCACCATCACCACCGATGATGTGAACGGTACGGTTGGCGTTGATGGCACCAGCGGCCAGCGCGCTGCCACCGATCTCATCGAGCATCTCAAGAGCACGGGTCGGGCCAAGGCCCAGCGCAGCGCTCGCGGCAAACACACCCTTGATAAAGTCTCGGCGGGAGGCTCCCCGCAAAGGAAAATCGCGTTTCATGTAGTTCCTCCCTCCCTAGTCGCAAAGAAAGTTAGACGAAGCGATGGTTGCGACGGCCATTCTCTTGGCGCGCAGCATGTCATTGCTGGTCAGCGAGGCGATTCGCTTCACTGCATTGCTGCACTCCGAGAGCTGCACTGCGCTCAGCGGGGTTCCCAGCAGACACGCAAAGCCATCGGCGCTGCAGTTGTTCGATGCATCGAACAGCGTCACACCTGGGCAAGCGGTTCCAGAGCCGAGCTTATCGACCGTTGCCGAGGGCAGCAGCTCTTCGGACACTGCCAGGAACATGTCAAACAGACGGGTTAGACCGCCCGTTGAGTTGCGATCCGCTTCTGCCACACGCGCCGGATAGTTGGCGACACCCATGATGTTGGCCCCGGTCTGATAGAGCAGACCAGCGGAGTCTGCCACCGTGTTTCCGGTTGCGATGCCACGCGACGTGAGCACTCGTCCCAGGGTGGCGTAGGTGATCTTGCCGCAGACGTGCATACGTTGTCCGTCCGCAGGAAGTACCTGACGACCATCCGAGAACACGTCTCCGATGTTGCCAAGGATGTCATCGTGATCGAACGACTTGGTGCTCCCGCCCGTGGAGGTCGGTGGCATCGGATCAACCGGGGGATTGGTGACCTGATTGGGATCAGGTTCCGAGGTCTGATTTTGGCAAGCCGCTAGGCCCAGTAGTGACACCAGGCCCAGACCGATGAAGAAACCAGAATTGCTGTTCATGTTGCTTCTCCTTTTCGTTCTGGTCCTAGTACCGGATGAAGTACGCGCTCTTGTAGACGCCCCGGATGAACTCTTTTAGGTTCCAGTTGTTGGCATCAATCTGCTGCGTAAGCTGAGCAGAAAAGTCAGGGGTGAGAATCGCCTGGTCCACGACTATGTCGCCGCGAGACATCGCCCAGTTCCACAGCCGAGAGGCCATGCAAGCCTTGAAGGCAGGATCTGCTGCCATGGCATCACCGAACTCCTTCACGGTCGGAGTCGGCTGTCCAAAGCGATAGGCGAGCGGTTCACCTGCAGGCAGCCAGTCGATCATCTTGCTGTCAGGGTTGCCGGCGACCGGGGTCTTCACCTGGATCGCGCCAGCGACGTACATACCAGTGGCACCAAAGTTCGCAAACAGAGGAGACTGGTGGTTGATGGTCGAGTGGCAGTTCGCGCAGATGAGGGAGCTGGTGTCCTGGAAGTCAACCAGCGCCTTGGGATCATTCACTGCTCCCGTGATGCTCTTGAGATCCCACGGGGAGTTGTAGACACCACCCTGGTACTGCACCTTTGTGCCGTTGGTTTCCGCTGGGAAGCGGGAGCACAGCAGTGCCTCTTGGAACCAGCGAACACGGCGGAATGCCATGGCAGAGTAGAACTGTGCTTGCACACCCTGGTCGGTCAGGATTCCGACCGCGTTGGTATTGGTGCAAGTCGTCGTGGCGAAGGTGTCCGTCGCTGGGTTGTACGTCTGGCAGGTGCCAGCGGTGCCGTTCACCAGCTTGGTGAAGTTCTCTCCCTTGGCGATGAGATAGGCCGCATAGGTCGGTGCGAACTCGAGGTTTACATTGACCGTGCCGGTCGGAGTGGTGACCGGCAGCATTCCGCCCATCTTGAACGTATCCCGCCAGAACTGGAGGATCTGCTGATTGAAGGTCGGTCGGTTGATGTAGTTGTCGATCAACTGGCCGTACACAGCAGTCTGGTCGGTCGCATTCTGGAGCTGCTTGATCTCAGCCAGCGTGGGGTAGTTTCCAGTCAGCTTCAGAGCCGCTGAACGGAGCGCTAGCATGTAGTCGATCTTGGTGTCTTGCAGAGCCAGCTTGTCGGAGTCCACCACGCTCGGGGGTAGCGTGGCGCGGAATCCGCCGGTTGGATCGGCTTGAGTGTCGGTGGATGTGGCGCCGCCGCTGCATGCAGGTAGAACGGCAAAGAGCCCAAGCACAATATTTTTTTTGATGGAGCTCACTGTCATGATCCCTCTCGATTCGTTAGTTCCCATTCGGTGTCTGCTCGAACACCGCATCGGAGCAGGTTAGGGTGCCTCTCAAGTACCTACTTTTCCGCTGCGGCCCAGGTACTGACCGCAGCCTTGAAGCTGTTAAACGTCGCGTCATCCAGCTTGAATGGGTGACTGGCCATTCCTCCCAAAGTGGTCGGCTGAACGTACTGAACCAGGATGCTGCTCGCTGGTGTCATGACGTTGATTCGTCCGAGCGCATCCACACACAGATTGGCCAGTGCTGCCTGATCGGTCTTCAGGGCTGGATCCATTGGGAATGCGCGAACTGCGCGGCTGGCCTCTGCACGAGTTCCCACAGAGCTGTGGCAGAGTCCCGCACAGGTGGCGAGAGTAGTGCTTACAGGAGGCGTGAATAGGCTTACGGACTTGCACATCACGCTGACCGGCATCGGGTTGACCACCGTGATCTGCTCGAACACAAACGCAACGAGTGAGCTAGATGCCGGGACATTGGGAAGCAGGATTGCGCCGGAACCGATGGTGACCGTTTTGCCTGCATCAGCAGTAACGTCCACGGTCGACAAGGCATCACTTGGCTCGAGCGTCGCACCACCAGCGGTGATGTAGACCAGCCGTGGATGCTTGATCTTGATGCCCCCGCCGATTCCCGAAGTAAGCGCCAGCTTGGTCAATCGGAAGGTTCGTCCCGAAACCAACTCCATTGTAAAGGTGATGCGGGCGAGCGGATCTTTGGTTAGCTGGCGAAGGCTGATGTAGTAGTCACCCACGATAAACGGGACAGCGGGGGTTGTCGGGCTGCTGCCGCCTTTGCCGCGCTCGACGGCTTCTACATCGAGCCAGCCTTTGACGATGTTCGTCTGATCGGTGGTTAGCGCTGGGCCGGTGTGCGCACCTTTGCTAATGAGTGGGCTCTGATCGGCCGTCGATGGCACCAGCAGGCCGCCACGGTAGGCCGTGACGGAGTCGTATTCGCTGCCGGTCTTTAGGAACGCATCGAAACCGCTGACTCCTTGACCGTGACACGAGCAGCTCCCGACGAGTTCGTTCTTCACCCGGTATTCAAACAGGCCGCGTCCATCGAGTGGCTCGGTGCTATCAACGGTGTTGGTCGCTCCGGGCCGCTCGATGAGTGGTGGAGCGCAGCCAATGCTGAGTGAGCCCAGCAAGGCGAAGCAGGCCAGGCCAAGACTCGCCTTCGCTTGATGTCTCGACGATTTAGGGTGGTTCATCGGGTAGCTCCCTGAGCCGTGACCAGTGCTGCGCTGTGGTGTCATCTGAGGGCGCTGCGCACACGGGTCGAAGTAAGAGTTGCTGATCAATTTTCGGTAATTCGAATTACTAGATGCGATCTGATTCTAAAGTGTTTGCAGACAATAATCACCGACGAAGATTGAGCCAGTGAACCGATGGATCGCGTGGCAGTTGCTATGAATGCGAATTTAAAAGGTAATTTTGATTAATATGTTTTTGTTGTGCGATCAGGGCTAGCTTGGCTAGACTGATTGAGCCCGTCGCTGAAGCGACTTGCGAAGCAGCTCCCTCGGAGACCATGCCTCCCTCGAATCCCAAGCAGCCGCCTTCAAAGGCAGCAGACGGCGCAGCAGGCAAAGCGCAGGATCGGGCACCGCGTATCGGTGAGGTTCTCGCCGAGAACTATCGCCTGGTCCGTGAGATTGGCCGTGGTGCCATGGGCGCGGTCTACCTCGCCGAAGACCTGGCCCTAGAGCGTCAGGTTGCGGTCAAAGTGCTGCTTCCCGAGCACGCGGTCCATCCCGGTCAGGCCGCGCTGTTCCGTCGAGAAGCGCGTCTGCTCGCCGCCGTCCGACACGAAAACGTCGTCCATGTCCACACGCTGGGCGAGCACCGCACCATCCCATATATGGTGATGGAGTACATTGTCGGCCCGACGCTGGCGTATTATTTGGTGCAGGCGGTGCGGGTTCACGATGCGATTCCGCTCGATCTAGCGGTCAGCTTGGCGCTCCAACTGTGCCGTGCCGTTCAGGTCGTTCACGCCGCCGGCATCATTCATCGGGACATCAAACCCGCCAATGTGATGGTTGCTCCAGGGCCACGGGCCATCCTGATGGACTTTGGGTTGGCCAAGAGCACCGACTCGCGTGGTTCGGGGACACACATCATTGGCACGCCGGATTACCTGGCACCCGAGCAGATCCGTCAGCGACCTCGTTCACCAGAAGAAGCCCGACGCTGCGATGTCTACGCACTGGGGATGAGCATCTACGAGTTGATCGCTGGCAAGCTGCCGTTCCCAAGTGGTGAGGTGGCTGACGTGCTGCGGAAACACCAGGAGGAGGATCCCATGCCTCCATCGGTGTTCCGGCCCGATTTACCCGAGGTGCTGGATCGGGCGATTCTCAAGGGGATTGCGCGCGATCCCAACTCTCGGTTTCAAACCTGTGACGAGCTGATGGCCGCGCTCATTGGGGCTCATCGTCAGACGCTGCGGAAAGCGCCTCAGCGAGTGCTCGTTGCTGACGAAGACCCACTGGTTCTCGACCAGCTACGAAGTTGTGTCGAGGCAGCCGCGCCGGACGCCGAAGTCGTGATGGTCAGCGATGGCGAGCAAGTGGTCCAAGAGGCCGAAAAGCTGTCGGTTGGCTTGGTGATCATGGACCTCTCGCTGCCTCGGCTTAATGCCGTCGAGGTTTGTGCCACTTTGCGTGGAATGCCGGCGACTCAAAACCTGCCGGTGGTGGTGTTATCCACGCGATCGAGTCGAGGCGATCGGGCGTTGCTGCGGCAGTTCGGGGTCCGGGCGGTGGTTCAAAAGAGCCTCGGCCTCGATGGCTTGACCTCGATCGTACGGGCGGTCATCAATGAGCGACCGATCTAGGCTGAAAAAAGTAGCGCGCCGATTGACAGCAGGCGCGTCGCTTTGATAGAAGCATTCCACGTCTCATTGAGACGGCCTTTTGGCACCTTAGCTCAACTGGTTAGAGCAGGCGCTTCATACGCGCAAGGTTCGGGGTTCGAGTCCCTGAGGTGCCACTTCGGGGGAAATGACACGCAGTGTCGGTCCGATCGATAGATCGAGATGCTGTGCGCAGAATAGCTCACCATCGAGCACGATCGGCTCTGGCTGCTCGAATTTCAGCGTTGATGTGCTCGCCAGCGTATCAAGGTGCGGACTGCCTCGCAGGGGCTCACCGCGCAGCATCCGGGGCACTTGGAGAGCATTTTGGACGGTCGATAGGCTAGATGCGATCAGGTGGAAGCGATCGGTGACGCTGCCAGCTCGCCATGGCACTCTCATCCCGAGCCCAACGTCCGGTACCGTCGATGCGATGAGGAGCTGGTAGGTCGGTTCGGGCTGCCGCAGGCCATCGACCCACAGCTCGGTCGGCAGCGGCGAAAACAGCCACCTTGCCAGCGGCCCACCACCGGGGATGAGCGATGACGCGATGGTGCGGATTGCCAGGACAGATGCTGACAGAAGCCCTCGGTGAGGGGTTGCGGTGTAGGCGGCCAGGAAGCGAGCCCCCATTGCGGCACTGCACAAAAAGCCGATGCGCTCGCCACTCACCTGTGGGATGTCGACACGAGGGCCTAGGGTCTGGAAGTTGAGTGGGAACTCACCGTGGCTCCGAACCAGTACCGTCGCTTGCAGTCGGTGCGCCAAGCCTCCTTCCTGGCCGAGCGAGTGCAGCACCTTGGTCAGTCGCTGCTGGGGCGGCTCATTGGCTCCGAGGTTGCGAGCGATGGTGTTGATGGTGCCACCTGCAAGGGGCAAAAAGCTCGGCAGAGAGGGTCCAAAGACCCGGTACGCCGCCGACAAGGTTGCGGTCAAGGTGCCATCTCCACCACACGGGGCCAGAATATCGGAGCCCAGGTCCGCGAGTCGCTGCATCGCAGCGTCCAGTTCGGCTTGGCTGTGGGTCAGAAAGATGCGGAAGCTCAGTCCAGGCGTGCGACGACAGATATCCTCCAGCTCGCACACCAGGCCGGGCTGACTTGCGCGGCGAGCTCGGGGATTGACGATGAGACCAAGTCGCGCCATCTGGCTCCACCGCCTACCGTCTGGGTAAAAGTGCTCGCAGATACTGGCCGGTAAAGCTGGATGCTGACTCGGCGATTGCTTCAGGTGGACCCTCGGCAATGATGTGTCCACCGCGCTCGCCACCCTCAGGCCCAAGGTCAATGACCCAGTCGGCGCACTTGATCACGTCCAGGTTGTGTTCAATGACCAGCACACTGTTGCCTGCCTCGACGAGGCGATGGAGTACGCCGAGCAGTCGATGAATGTCTTCGAAGTGTAGGCCGGTGGTCGGCTCGTCGAGTAGGTACAGCGTGCGTCCGGTATCACGACGACATAGCTCTTTGGCTAGCTTGACCCGCTGCGCCTCTCCCCCCGACAGCGTCGTTGCAGGCTGGCCGAGCGACAAGTAACCGAGCCCGACATCGCACAAGGTATCAAGGATCGGTCGAAGCTGCGGGTGCGTCGAGAACAGCTCCTTTGCCTCCAAGATCGGCAGATCGAGGACGTCGGCGATGCTCTTGTCCCGATACCGTACCCGCAGCGTCGCGTCGTTGTAGCGGCGACCTTTGCAGACCTCGCAGGGGACAAACACGTCGGCCAAAAAGTGCATCTCGACGCGCTTCAGACCAGCGCCCTCACAAGCCTCGCAGCGACCGCCTTTGACATTGAACGAAAAG
>CALLYL010000753.1 GCA_937859535.1 uncultured Myxococcales bacterium | reverse complement strand
CCAACAAGTTCGCTTCGGTACAAGCACAAAGGAAGAGTCCGAGTGCGGGAAGGAGTCGAGGAGAGAATGACCACACGGATTGCATGGCCTCATCAAAGTCGCTCTGCCGAACGCTGTCAAATCAGTTGCGAATTCCAGCGTCCAGCGACTGCACCAGATCCTCACCGCTCAACCGATCAGCGGCAAGTCCAGTGAAGTACTGCATCAGTCCGGCCTCTTCGTAGCGCGGCAGAATGCGTGGACTCATCAAACCAATCTCGCGCAAGTTCGGCACCAATCGCGAGAACATCACCTGCCGGAATTGAATCATTCCCGGTGCATGGCTGACCATGTGACGCCACTGCTCACGCGACATTTTTCCTTCGCCCCACTCTTCAAACACTTCGTAGGCCATAAAGCGATTGCGCATCAGCAGGGCCACTTCCAGCGCCCAGTCTTCCCGTTCCTGTCGTTCACTTTCGGAAAGCTCGTTTTTGATATGGTCCCGCAGAGCGAGTACGCCGTAGTGAACATGGCGCGCTTCGTCCTGAATCACCATCTTTAGGAGCTGCTTCAGAAGTGGCTCCTTGGTCAGCTTGTAGACGACGCCAAACGCCCCGAGTGCGAGTCCCTCCACCATGATCTGCATACCCAAAAACTTGAGATCCCAACGCGAATCAGCCATCAGCGCATCGATGATGACAAACAAGTTGTCGTTCACCTGATACAGCTTGTTCATTTTTTGCGTCAGGTATTTGTGGAACACTTCGACATGTCGGCCCTCGTCCATGACTTGGGTAGCGCCGTAGAGCTTTCCGTCGAAAAATTGGACCGCTTCGGTCACTTGGGCCGCAGCAAACAGAGCCCCCTGTTCACCGTGCAAAAACTGACTCAGCATCCAGGCCGTGACGCTATGTAGGAGTCCTTGCTTCTCTTTGGGAGAGAGTCGAATCCCCGCTGCCTGTAGCTCGTCCCAACCGATGAAGTTGTCAGGAATCAGCGGGACTTCACGGTTCTCTGGATCGACGCTGGTATGCCACGGCAGCATGTCAGAATCCCACTGTCCCTGTTTGGCACGCTGATACAACGCCTGCATCTCAGGATGATCTGCGGGATAGGTAAAATCAAAGTGAGCACTGTGCGAGGCCGGCACCTTGGTAGGCACCCCCTGCTTCCCTCTCTTCCACAGAAGACCGCGCATACCGGACGGGCCCAGTGACATCAAAACCCGTGGGTCGTGAATCTCGCGAAGCAGGTTCAGGGTCTCGACTGCTTCATCAATGCGATCGCGATATCGACCAGGAAGGAAGCGGTTCACGGTCTTGAGATCGAACATCTGAGTCCTCCTACAGAGCGCTCACAAAGCTCGCGATCTTGGCATCATGCAGACGCGACAAGATCTGATTCACAATCGGTTGGACGCGCTGCACAATTGCCGCGACGTCTCTGGCTGTTAGGTGCTGCAGCCGTTCACTAATCAGCGCGATCTCCTTGAGGAACACCCCGGAAATCGCGTCCTCAAAGATCAGCAAATCATCGGGACCAAAGCCCAGTTCTCGACTGAGTCCAGCCCCACGCAGTTGGGACAGAGACTCGATCAACCAGACATCGCTTTCGGCAATATTCGGTCGTCCTTGGGAATCAGTGTCGATGCTCAAGAGTCCCAGATCCGCCATTCTCTCGACTTCTGCCCGTGCAATGCCGGTCCTCTCACACAGCGGTAGCAGCGCCAGTTTGCGCGGTGCGGAAGTCACCAAACTGGTGCCAACCAAGTGCTGTTTGACCTCGCGCAGGAGCTTCTGCTGTGCGTCGGTAAGCGAGCGGTCCTTGGCCCCCAACACTACCTTAATAGCCCGCAGCGGTAGGAATCGTTCCTCTTGCAGGCGGCGGATCAGCAGGATTCGCTCGATGTGTTCTGCGCCGTAATAGGCCATGTTGCGGCCAGTCTTCCGGCCTTCGGGAAGGAGTCCTTCACGGATGTAGAAGTGGATCGCTTGGCGCGGCAGCCCCGTCCGCTCACACAGATCCTTCATCCGAAAGGTATCGGTCGGACGACGACTCATGACACCACAACTCGGCTCTTGCGCCGAGGATGAGAGACACACAGCAGCACCTGACCCTGCGCCCGCTCCTCAGCCGTTAGACAGTTGGGTTCGGGCAGCAGGACATCGCCGGAAACCAATTTGGCCTTGCACGCGCCACAGCCGCCCATCGTGCACGAAAACGGCAGATCGATCCCTTGCCGTAGGCCCGCATCAAGCACCGTTTCTTCCGCCGCGACTTGCACCGTGTGGACGACCCCGTGACGCTCGATCTCGACGGACTGAGTAGTTCGTGGTAGCTCACTTTGCGAAAGCTGGGGAGTGGCAAAGCGCTCTTCATGGATTCGCTGTGGGGTCACGCCACGGCGAAGCAAAACAGCGCGAGCAGCCTCCATCAGACCCAGTGGACCACATAGATAGTAGTGCGTGGTCCCAGCATCTTGGGCCAGGTGCGAAAGTTCACGCTCGATTGTTGACTGGTCAAGTATCCCAATTCCAGACGGAAAGTTGATCTCTGGCTCCACCAATACATGGTGGAGTGTGAACCGCTGGTGATGCTCCGTGGCCAACCGTGCCAAGCTCTCTGCGAAGATGATATCGGAGCGACTGCGGTTCCCATAAAGAAGCGTAATCGATGACTCTTTTTCAATCACAAGCACCGCTTGCGCAATGCAGTGCAACGGCGTAATTCCGGAACCGCCACCGATCAGCACCAGATGGCGCCGATTCCCACTCTGCGGGGTCGCGGTGAAGTTCCCCGATGGTCCCAGCACTTGCAGCATCATTCCAGGGTGCGCGTACTCATGCAGGTAGGTCGAGACTCTGCCGCCGTTCATTCGCTTGCAGGTCAGGGTCAGCACAGAGCCATCGGCCACATAGCTACTTGCCGAATAGGCTCGCCGCTCGACCTTGCCAGCGATGGTAACCAGGACCGTGAAGAACTGCCCGGGCTCGCACCGCAGTGAACCTCCGCTTGGATCGGTCAGGACCAACGTCACCGCATCCGGGGTCTCATGAATCACCTCCCGAACCCGCAGTGCCCGAGGCTGAAGCGCCAAACGCACCACGTCACTTTGGACAAGTGGAATCAGTGGCGCGGGATGCTTCCCCTGTAGGAGTAGCGAAACCATTCTCAGGTCTCGCTTCGTCATATCCCACCGCTCGCGAACCAAGCGAGGCAACCCCATGATGTCGATCATGATCCAAGGTTAGCAGGCTCTTGTTTTGTGTAAAGTAACACTTTACAGATTAGAACATCAGCGACGGATATTGATCAGTCTTAGCGTGAAGAGAAGATCCCAACGGCACCGTACAGTCGCCACAAACGACGAGACAGAGCAGCGATCACCACAGCCACTGTCTGGGCATAGGAATCAACAAGAATATCTGCGGGAGAGCATGAAGGAAGCGCGACTACGGTGCGCTCGGTGAGCGGGAGCGGAGCGCAAGACTCCGCCATCCATGGGGAGTGACTACTTCTTCGCGGCGGGCGGTGCCGGAGCGGCGGGCTTGGCCTGGTTGGCTTCGATGTCGATGGTAATGCTCACCTCTTCACCGACGACAACGCCACCGGCCTCGAGTGCCTTGTTCCAGCTCAGGCCGAAGTCCTTGCGGTTGAGCTTGGTGGTGGCGGAAAAGCCGCGCTTCACGTTCCCCCAGGGATCTTTGATGCCCGCAGTCGGAGCATCCGCCGTCAGCACCACCGGCTTGGTCACGCCGTGAATGGTCATGTCCCCAGTGATCTTGAGCTGAGCGCCCGCCTTTTCAACTTTGGTCGACTTGAAGGTGAGCTTTGGGAACTTGGCCACGTCGAAGAAGTCCGGACTCTTCAGGTGTTCGTCGCGCTTCGCTTCGCGGGTATTGATGGTCGAAGCATCGACTTCGGCGGTGATGCTGCTCTTGGTCAGGTCGGCGTCGTCGATCGACAGCGTGCCCGAGAGGTTGCCAAACTCACCGCGCACGTTGCTGACCATCAGATGTCTGATCGAAAACTGCGCGCTGCTATGCGAGGAGTCGATCTTCCATTCCGTGGCTGCAGCAGAAGCAACCACCGGTGCGGCGGTCACGGCGA
>CALLYL010000752.1 GCA_937859535.1 uncultured Myxococcales bacterium | reverse complement strand
GACACTTCCGATTGCGTGAATGAGGGTCTGTGCTCCGTGCAGATGCGGCGCGGCGAGTCGCAGAACCTTACGCACAGAGGGGGCCGGAACTGCCAAAAAGATGATGTCCGCCTGGGACAGATCCGATAGAGCGATGGCGGTCACTTGTCTGCGTTCCGCCTGCTGCGCAGAATCGACGGCGCTGACATCGGGCACTTCTCCCGCCGCCGCCGGGATATCGGTGTGCGCGTGATCGACCTCGCTGCGGCTGTCTTCTTGAACGGCCCGTACCAATTCACGCGGAGGCCGGTAGTGGAGCACCTTGGCGATGCGATCCTGCGAACGGCGCTGGTTGTGAAGAAGAAATCCTGCGAGTGCGCGTGCCCATCGGCCACCGCCGATGACTGCAACAGTAAGGCCGGTCATTGCTCATCCCCCAACGATTCGACTCGGTTTTGGTAGTAGTACAGGAGCTGTCTATCTCCGATGGTCACAGCCTGCGAAGGAGTCCGCAGCGCTGCGGGTTCGGTGTGATAGCTCGCGAAGGCCGCGAGCCCTGCTTCAATGACCTGCTCCGGGGTTCCATCGGCGCGAGGTCCAAGGTAATGCCGCTTATGGCGGAGGTGGGTCTGCAGTCGCTCGATATCGGCGACGAGTTCGCTATGCGGAACGTGTAGATCGATGGGCTGACGCAGGCGTCGATACAGATCCAGTCCCGGCAGCGCCTGCCCAAGCCGTCGCCACAGCACTGAAGCCAGCAAGTGGGTCGGCATCAGCACCGTTTCCTTTCGGTACGCTCGACTGAGCGAGGCCGCAGTCTGCTGCATGTATTCGCCATCGCGCTGGGCCACCGCTTGTGGTTTGCCGTTCACCCAAAAGTAGCGCGCCAGATCGACCGGCTGACCGTGTGGACCGATCGACTCGCAGGTCTCACTGAGTGGGTGCCCGAGCACATCCATTGGCTCGCCGAAGCGAATCACAATGGCACCGGTGTGGGTCATCGTCGATCGCATGAAGTCGACCACCCGTCTCCACTGGGCGGATTCATCGTCCTCAATGATGAAGCGAGCTTTGCCGGTTTCCTTTAGGTAGTCGGCGATGAGCGTCTCTGCTTCGAGCACCAACTGCTGATTGATCGTCACCGGAACGATAAAGATCGGTCGCACCGGCGCGCCCTTCGACACACCGGCTTGGCGCTTGTAACCTTCGACGGTGGCCGTCAGCGCTGTACCGAGCAGCCCGAGCTTGATTCGTCCCTCGATCCGTCCCGAGCGCGACCGTGTCCCACCCGGGAAGAACATCGAGTGATAGCCGCGTTCCAGAATCACTTGCGAGTAGGTTTTGAGGACATCCTTATACAGCTCGTGGCGAATCCGGCGGTCGACCCGATAGGCACCGCAGTTGCGCATGAAGAAGCCCAGGATCGGGTTGGTAAACAGGTTTTTGCCCGCGCCATACGTCGTCGGTGGCAGTCCCGCCGCTTGCAGTGCATAGCCCATCGCTGGTGAGTCGAGGTTCGACAGGTGCGTCGGCACACACACCATCGTTCCCACCTGTGCCAGTTTGCGCAGATGGTCGAGAGGTCCATGTACTTGCAGCCGCTCGGCGAGCGCTTCCAGCAGCTTGTGGGGCTGTAGCATCTGAAACGGCAGGCGCAGCGGGCTTTCGGGCGTCAGCAACAGGGATAGCGCCGGGGGCACCACTCGCGAGGCCACCGTGTAAACCTGCTTGTTAAAGCCACCGGCCACATCGTTGGCATAGTCGCCAATCAGCGCCTGGAGGTCGTGCTCCAGCTCGCGTCGCGACTTCCCACCGAGCGTTCGCCACAGCCGCTTCCACTCCGAAAGCTCTCGTACTTCCTCTTGTGCAGAGCTTTCCGACAGACGGCGAATCTCTTGCAGGCAGGCGTCGTTCAAGATGTACTCAGGCGCACTCGCGGAGAGCACCACCTGAAGTGCGCGCTGGGTCGTTTCAGAAACGATGCCCTGACGCTCACGATGAAACCGCAACAGCGGATAGTCGGTGACCGGCTGAAATCCTGGCACGAAGACGGATTGTAGCACCCCGCGTATCCGCAGTGGGCGCGAACAACGCCGCCAGGTTAATGAAACATTTTTGTTTCACGTTGAAACTACGGCCGTCGCTGGTTTCAGTCGAGCGTCTGCCTCGGCTTGGTGGATGTCAGACGAATTGGTTG
>CALLYL010000751.1 GCA_937859535.1 uncultured Myxococcales bacterium | reverse complement strand
CCCCCAGATCTTCGAACGTGGCGACACTTTTGGCCGAGGCCAGGCGTCTTGCCACGGTTCGCACCAAGTCCTCGGACAGACCAGCCCGTGCACAATAGTCCGCCACCGGGATCTGCCCAAACACGGCACTCACCTGGGCGTAGTCGGTGGTGTGCTCACGAAGGAAGTCATGGGCCACCAAGTCCTCTTGCACCAGCACGGCCAACAGCGCACTTAAGCAGAACGCATCGCCGCCAGGTCGTACTTGCAGGTGGATATCCGCCAGCTCCGCTGTCTCGGAACGGCGCGGGTCGATGACGATCAGCGTGCGCGCCGGATCTTTCGCAATCTCTTTGAGAGTGACCCTAGCCCGTGGAAAACCATGCGACTGCCACGGATTTTTGCCGATGAACAGGGCCACCTCCGCATGCTCAAAGTCACCACTTGTGTGACAGCGCGGTCGCCCAAAGAGCTGCCCATCGACCCAGAACTCGCCGGTCTTTTCCTGGGCCAGGGCGTTCGAGGTGTAGGTAGATCCGAGCGCTGCACGAGTCGCCCGCCCATACGCCCCGCCCAAGTGGTTCCCCTGACCACCACCCCCGTAATAGAAAATACTATCGCCGCTCCACTCATCCCGGATCGCAGACAGCCGCTTGGCAATCTCCGCAATCGCCGTGTCCCAATCGATGGCCTCAAAGCTGCCATCTGGCCGCCGGCGCAGCGGCGTATTCAGCCGGTCCCGCGCATTCTGATACGCATCGAGCCGCAGTGCCTTCTCGCAGGTATACCCCTGTGAAGCCGGATGGGCTCGATCGCCATGGATTCGGACCAAGTGGCGGCCCTCAAGTTCCACCTCGATACCGCAGTTTTGACTACACAGGATGCAGGCGGTCTTCATGAATGTCTCCGATTGTGCCTATCAAGGGGAAACGCCGTTGAGCTTTTCCGCCAGCCTGGATAACATTTCTAACTATGGCGCTAATCGATAAACCCGAGCGTGCTCGCCAGTTGGCGCGGGCAATTTCGTCTGACCTCACCCTCTATCACGAGAAAGAGATCGTCGAGGGCATCGAAAACGACACCCTCTTCAACGTGATGCACGACCACATCGAAGAGGGCCGCACCCTCTTCAAAAGCCGTGTGACCCCCGAGATCTATGACCTCAACCTCTTTGACCGAGCCATCGTTGATGTGATGCTCAAGTCCAAGGGGCATGTTAAGTCACGGATCTGGTGACAAGCTCACAAGACCCCGTTCTACTGAAAGTTCCCAAGTCCGCCGTCGGCCTTCGCCTCGACGTGTATCTGGCCCAGCAGGATCTGCCCTTTTCGCGATCCCAGCTTGCCCGTCGCATCGAAGCCGGAGAAGTGACCCTCGACGACCGCCCATGTCGTCCGGGTCAGAAGCTGCGTGAAGGACAGCGCCTACGCTTTTTGCCATCGCCGCCGACCCCGACGAGCGATCTGCCAGAGGCGATCCCGCTCACGATCCTTTATGAGGACAAGCACCTCATCGTGATCGACAAGCCAGCGGGGATGGTGGTGCATCCCGCCGCAGGCCATCAGACGGGAACCCTCGTCAACGCCCTGCTCTACCACTGTGGACCGCTGCCGCTACCCCCACCTCGTCCCTTGCTGGAAGAAGATAGCGAGGACGAAGAGGAACCAGCCGAAGACGCAGATGCCAACGACTCGCCCCGTGCTGACGCCGCCGAACCGGAAGACGTGGGCCAGCTCTCGATTGGAGGAGAGCGCCGCCCCGGCATCGTGCACCGTCTCGACGCGGGCACCTCTGGCGTGATGGTCTGCGCCAAGGACGAACCCACGCTGGTCGGCCTGCAAGTGCAGTTTGCCGCCCACTCCATCGATCGTCGCTACGTTGCAATCATCGATGGCGTCATCCCCGAGCGAGGCACGCTGTCGACCCGCTACGGTCGCCACCCCCGTGACCGCAAGCGCTTCACCTCACGCAGCGGGGGCAAAAAGGCAGTCACCCACTACCAGGTGCTCGAGCGCCTGCCCGGTGCAACGCTGGTCGAGCTACGCCTAGAAACCGGTCGCACCCACCAGATCCGTGTCCACTTAAGCGAGCACAGCTTCCCGATCCTAGGTGATCCGCTCTACGGACGGCCCTCACGCCAGCGACAGGTTCAGGCCATCGCGGCGACGTTGACCCGTCAGGCGCTGCACGCTCGGCTGCTCGGCTTCGTTCATCCCATCACCAGCGAACGGCTGATGTTCTCCTCAGCCCCACCCGAAGACTTCCTGCGCGCCCTGGCGGCCCTGCGCGGTCGCGAGCCTGAGACCCGCTTGCCGTGGTCCACCACCAGCCAAGGCGTGCAGCCACTGCCGTGATAGAGTCCGCCGGACATGTCCTTGTCTCCGTCTACCGCTCCGTCCGACTTACGACCGTCCGCCACAGCGGCCTGGGTGCCCTCTTCCACCCAAAACAGCATCCTGGGTGCACCGCTCCTCGAGTCCATCGGGGTTCGCCACGGCTTTACGACCAGGCAGGGTGGCTTTTCTTCGGGCCGCTTTGCCTCTTTGAACCTCGGTCGCAACTGGGGCGATGACCTTCCGACCGTCCGCCGCAACCTCGAACAGGTGGCGACGCTGGCCGGTTTTGCCCCGGAGCGCCTGACCCAAGTCCGGCAGATCCACGGCAGCCAGGTGCTCCATATCGACAGCCCCGAGCTGGCACAGCGCGAGGCCGATGGCATGGTCACGGCGCACGACCTGGTGCTAGGTGTCCTGTCGGCAGACTGCGTATCGCTGCTACTCGCTGATGATGAAGGACGGGTTGCCGCTGCTCATGCTGGTTGGCGAGGCACGGTGGCCGGAATCGCCACGGAGGCGGTGGCCGCCCTAGCGACCCTCGGTGCCGACATCCATCGCATTCGAGCAGTCCTTGGTCCATCCATCGGCCCCTGCTGTTTCGAAGTCCAGAGCGACGTGTCGAGTGTCTTTGCGGTCCACGATCCTGAAGTAGTCCACGAGCGATCCGGGCGGCTGTACGTCGACTTGTGGCGCTACAATCAGAAGTTACTGATGCGCGCAGGTCTACTCCCCGAGCACATCGCCGCCACACCGCCGTGTACCCGCTGCGACGCCCAGCGCTTTTACTCATTCCGTCGAGACGGTGCCAACATTGGCCAACATCTCGCATTTATCATTGGAGGCTCCTCGTGACACCAGCCAAGAAGTGGCTCACCTTCGGATTCATCGTGATCCTCGGCCTCGGGGGTGGGGCCGGTGGAGCCTACTACTACCATACGCGTGAGCTACAAGCCGTCCGCGACCGGACCACCAAGGATCTGCTCGTCAGCCGGGCGCGGTCGCTGCTCCTCGAAGCCGCTCTCGCCACCCGCTACGGCAACTACGCCATGGCATTCGAGCGGGCAATACGTGCCCAGGCGATGGCTGCCCGGATCGGTCTGCCGATGGACAAGGAGTTTGCCGAGCTTCAGCAGCTCCTGCTTCAGCAGCGCCCAGACATCGAGCTGGCCACCCGCCTGGTCATGCTGGCCGATCGCATCGAGCCGCCCGCACCCCTGGGCAACCCAGATCCGGCGATCAAGGGGGGTGCAGCCCCAACCACCGGGGACCAGATTGGAATCAGTACGGCCAAACCAGTCCAGCCGCAGCCCACGGCCCGTCCTCCAGCCGCTCCGCCAGCCAGCCAAACGGGCACGGCACCAACGACCCCGACCACACCCCCAGCCGCACCGGTGGCTCCGGCCAGCCCGGCAGCAGTCCCAGCGGCGACTCCCCAGCCATCCGCTGCGACGGCCCCACCGGCACCCACCACTGCGTCGGCCACTGCCCCATTGGCTTTGCCCAAGCGCGGCCAGAGCCCCGAGGCATCCATTGAAGAGGGCCGTCAAGCACTAGGCCAAGCCAAGCTGCTGCTGATCTCGGGCCGCGAAGCCCCTGCGGTGATCGAATGGCTCGCCCGCGCCCAAGTCGTCCTCGATGACAGCGGTAAGAGCGACATGGACGAACAGATCCTCACCGCCATCAAGGCCGTCCGCGCTGGCGATGACATCAAAGCCCAAAAGACCATTGACGCCGCGCTCGGCAAGCTCAAGTCACCGTAGTTCCGGGCCGTGAGCAGCAGACTCCCGCTCGTTACGAGTTGTCAGGGGATGGTGGCACGACCGGCAGGGGTTCCGGCTCGGGCTCAGGGGTCGGCCCGCTGCTGCGACGAGCAGTGGCTTCCCGGTAGCTATCAATCGGGGCCAACGCGAGACGGGCACGTTGGCAGGTCAGCTCATCATCGCTGTCGACGGTCGCCGCCACCTTGGTGGCATATTCGGTGATGCACTGGCTCAACAGCCGCAGGTGCTTGGACAGGTTGGCGGTTTCGGCGGCGCGAGCAAGGCTGCTCTGCACCATGGCGCGGTAC
>CALLYL010000750.1 GCA_937859535.1 uncultured Myxococcales bacterium | reverse complement strand
CGGCTTTGTGCTGTGGATGAGCACTCTGCAAGCTGCCAATCCCGATGGCTATGAGTCTGTGGTGGCAGGTGAAGGCGGGATGTCGATTCTGCGTGAGCTGCTGCTGTATCCGCTGGGTCGTTCAAGCTTCGTATTGCCGACGCTGGTCACCATGCTCAGTGAGTCGTTGGTGCGCCGACTCCCGATAGGATTTTCATCCTTCCTGACGCGTTTGGATCGGCTGCGGGATGAGCTAGATGCCCAGCTCGGCGATGATGGGGTGATGCTGCATCCTCCCTACAGCCGACCTGCGCCGCGTCACAAATTGGCGCTCCTGACGCCATTTGATGCGGAGTGTACCGCGTTGTTTAACGTGCTGGGTTATGCGGTGACGGTCGTTCCTGTCGGCTTCGATGAAGAAGGAATGCCGGTGGCGGTCCAGATCATTGCTCGTCGAGGAAATGACCATCTGACCCTGGCCGCTGCGGCGGTAGTCGAGCGTCAGTTCGGTGGCTGGCGTCGTGCCATGACTTAGTGCTGCGGATCGGAATCACGCAAAGACAAACGGAAGCAGCGCTGTGACCTGTGCATAGTGGTCGTGCAATTCCTGGGGGGACTGCGCCGCCATATTGATGATGCAGTAACGGTAGCTACCTACGTCTTGATCATGATCCGACAGTCTTTCACCAGCCGCACAGAGAATCTTGACATGGGTTCCCGGGAAGCGATTCTCGACGTTCGCCAGAGCGTTCTCATCGGGAATCACGACGACTTTGGCATCGTGAAACAGACGCAGGACGAAGCTCGCTGCCACCCGAAACGGCCCCTGTCCACGTGGCCAGATGACCTGTCTACCGGTCGCAAGAGCGAGCTGTACAGAGAAGCTACTTAAACCATCGACCCGGGCAAATAGATCGGAAAATTGGTAAGACATCCGGGGGTTGATCTCGATGATGGCGATAGAGTCATCAAGAGGATCATAGAACATCTCGATGTTGTAACAACTGTGGTCAAATCCACTTCCGGACATGAGTCGGTTTGCGATATCCATCATGCGACGCTGCACCGATTCCGGTAGCGTGGATGGATACTCAAACCGCTGAAAACTCATCGTGCCCGGATACATGATTGAGTCGGTGATTCCCATCACAGTCGAGACCCGGTTTTGAACGAATCCATCGACGGTGACTTGGATCCCACGCAGTGGCGCTTCGGCGATGAAATAGTAGACTGGAATCGGAACCGGTTGGTACAGTCGAAGGAGCTGCGCGTAGGGAGACAGCAGCGTCCATCCGCGTAGCTGATCACGCACGGTAAGCCGAACGGCCCGGCGCAGGGATTCTTCATCGTGAACCATCTGGGCACGGATCGACATCGTTCCTTTTACTGGCTTGACGAAAAACGGATAGTCGAGCGATTCCGGCCTGCGGGGCTGAAAGGGATCGAGCGGAGCAAACTGTGGTGTGGCTTCCGGGACGAGCTGTTGCTGACGCTGGCGGCTGTAAACCTTGTGGGACAGTAGGACTGCCTCACGCGGATCCGGTGCGGGCACGCTGAGCTGCTTGGCGATGAACGAGCCGAACATACAACCTGGATAGTCACCTGTGCCCAGCACTCCGGCGATTCCTTGATCTCGGTACTTGGAAGCGATGCCCATCAGGTACGAACGGACGTCAAAGCGCAGCGCATTCCACAGTCCAATCGAGTCTTGCAGCTCTTCACAACAGATCAAAAACTCGAACTGCGCCCGTAGCTCTGGTTTGGCCATCTCGGTGCGTTCCCAATCGGTCGGACACACCACCAGGATTTTGCTCTTACTCATCGTAGTACACCATGGTATTTGGCCAGGAGTCCAATCAACGCCTCGAAGTAGACACGGTCCTCCCCATCGATGGGATGTCCATCGCGATCACGCCAATCTGATTCGATACAGGTATCGCGGATAAGGTCGAGGGAATACTTGCGATCGCCAAGGAGGAGTCCCAGACAGCCGCTGGTGCTTCGAGAGGGTTGTCCATCCCAGAGCAAGCAATTGGGCGAGTCTTGTGCTGCGAACAGTGAGCTGCTTTGGCCGGATACTGCGGGAACTCCCAAGAGATCCAGGGCAGAGGGTAGCACTTGGAAGTGGGTAGACCAGGGAATGACGGATCGCGACAAGCGGGGATGATGAAATACCAAAGGAACCTGTGTCTGTTCTGTGCTGACTGCGCTGGCGTGAGACCGATATCCCTGTTCACCGAATGACTGACCATGATCCGAGCCAATCACCAGAAGTGGCGGTTGTTGATCCATTCCTCGTTGCTGTGACAGCTCACACAGGGCGTTCCAGAGCTGACCAAACAGAGTGTCAGTCTCTTCGATGGAGTTCAGGAATCGGCTTCGATCATCCTCCTGGTCGTGTCGAGAAAATCGCTGAGAATCCTCGACGTGATGGGGTAAGTGAGCATTGGCGGCGTGAACATGCAAAAAGAAGGGACCGTGGTGCTGGCGGATCCGCAGAGTCACCTCGGCGATGCCTGCGGTGAGTAGGGCTGCGTCGGTGACTCGCTCTATGCCCGTGTGATGGGAGAGCACAGTCCCATCGATAATATGAGCAAATCCGGCCTCACGAAGAATGTCGGAAAGCCCGTAGTGGTCGGCCCTGGCTGCGGTAAGGTACAGGGTTAAGTAACCTGCGCGGACGAGCTGGTCTAGGTGACTGCGAGATGGGGGACTCCCATCGAACGCTGTGCTCAGCCGGTGACGACTGTGATAGAGCGCGATGTGAGCGGCATTGGTGAGGGGAGCAAGACAAAAGTGGGCAGCGGACGAAATGCTATGTTTATCGTCGCAGATGGCTGACAGGAAGGGAGTCACGGCGGCACCGGGGGCAAGATGGGAACTCCCCAGCGATTCAAAGGTGAGCAGCACAACCGAGGCACCGCAGAGGAGCCCGTGGACGGAACTCTGCGTGGGGGATGGCGTCAGCGGACCAAATAGGAACAGGTGCTCCGGGCGGACGCGGAAGTGGGCTGGAATCACAGGCCACCGAGGTCGAAGGAAGTCGTACAGCAGGGCATTTCGCGTCGCGGATGAGCGAATGTCAGGGAGGGCTTCCGTGTTTGGAGAACCGCCAAAAGCCAGTGAGAAATACAGTAACAGAGCGGCTTCGAGGGTCAGCCGTTGCGGGGAACCCGGGGAAAGAAACAGGATGAGCAGACCCAGCGGTAGGATCAGAGGCAGCAGCAAAAAGGCACGGTGGGTCTGAAAGAACTGCCGTGCGCAGCGCATTTTCAACACCTCGACAAGGAGGTTCGAGAGAACGACATCCTGGATACCCCCCAGCCCTAGTTCGAAGGTGAAGCAGCCATACAGCGCAACATCAATCCATAGGATGAGTAGGAGTGTCAGCACGAACCCGCAACCCAGATAGCTGAGCACGGGGAATGAGCCGCGCAGCACAGTGAGGACAAGCGCAGTGACTGCTGCCAGTGCGTAGTCACCAAGCGTAGGCCGCCTGACCCGGTGGGCGTACTCATATTTGGTCTGCCGCAGGAGACGAACGGATAGTGCCAGGACAAGAGCTAGCTCAAGGAAGGTCAAGGCTGCCGTCAGCTTCGAGATCATGAGCGAACAAAGTTCCGATAATAATTCTGCGCATACCACAAATTAATAGCGATAAGGAGTGTTCCTAACAGTGGTCGTGGGACGATCTGTGTCCAGCGTGGAGACATAGAAAAGTAGATAAACCCGGAGCACGTAACTGCCACCACTGCTTCGATAAGCGCTACCACTCGTCCGTGATGGCGATGATCCCAGTAAGACCAAGGACTGATGAATCGGTAGTTGCTGAGGGGGAACAGGTGACGGTGGGCATCCTCTGCGTGCAGTGGGAAGTCGCACAGAGCGTGTCCCAATACACTGTAGAAAAAGTACATCACAGATGGAGCGTGCGTGAGCCAGCCGATACAGATCCCAAGCGCAGCCAGGGGAGCTGAGTGTGCGCCGTGAATCACGGCGAGCCAATGTTTGCGTTGATAGCAGACCGACCAGATGGTTTCGGTCGGAGTGCCGCGCAATCGTTCGCGCAGATAGAGCACCACAATGGGTACATCCGGGACGAGCGCTCCGGCCACGACTGCGCCTTCATGGCCGACGATGTTGCCAAGCAGCGCGAGGTTTAGGAGCACATGACCGGGCGTATGCATGGCACTAACAAGCGATCAAGAGACTCTGTGAAAAGGCCCACTCTTCGTCGAGCCACTGTTGCTGACAGGAAAAGCCACTTCGCTGCGCGATGGCATGGATCTCTTCCCGTTCAAACTTGTAGCTGTCTTCGGTTTTGATGGTTTCGCCTGCGCGTAGCTCGATCTGTAGCTGGGCTTTTTGGACCGTGATCGTCATGTCCTCAAGCGCCCGCAGGTGCATCTCAACACGCCGTGCTTGGGTGTTCCAGCGCGCTTCATGCGCAAAGAGGCTCAGATCAAAGTTGCCGCCCAGCTCGCGGTTGATGCGGGCCAAGACGTTCTTGTTAAAGGCAGCGGTGACGCCGGCGACGTCATCATATGCAAGAATCAGATCGGCTTCGCTCTTGACTAGATCGGCGGAAAGCAGCAGCAGATCACCCGGACTTAACAGCTCGCGAACGCTGATCAAGAATTTTTCTCCCGCGGTGCGATCGAAATTCCCAATCGTACTTCCCAGGAACAGCAGCAGCAGTGGACCCTTGGCTTGACGGCGGGTGGTCGCTTCCCGGAGGCCGGGTAGATACTCCTTGTGCAGACCACTCACCACCAAGTTGGGAATGTCACCCAGCTCTCTCTCACACTGCGTCAGCGCTGCCGCAGAGATGTCGATCGGATAGAATGCAGTCGGTTGCTTTTGCGCGAGGACTTCTAGGATCAGACGGGTTTTTTTGCTGCTGCCACTGCCTAGTTCAGCGACGCAAGTGTGTGGGGGAAGTTGAGAAACCCAGCTCGGCGCATGACTGCGTAGAAGGCGGGTGTCAGCGCGGGTCAGTCCATACTCATGCAGTACGCAGATGACTTCAAAGAGTGCAGAGCCGACCTCATCATAAAGATACTTGGATGGCAGTACCCGCTGTCCACTCGTCATGAGTCCGGCGCGGAGATCATCGGCAAATGTAATTGTAGGTTGTTGCTCGGGAATCATATCCGGCATTTCTAGACTCCAGGGAAGTCTCAGGAGGGTGACTGTGCCCGATGATCGTACACACAGCGGAAGGTGGCAAAGACGTAGGGATAGTGGGCTTGGAACCAGTTGCGGAAGGAGCGTCGTAGGAACCTGACATCGGTGGTGGCCGACGCACCCCTTATCACAAAGTGTTTGTCGTCGAAAAATGGCTGAGAATAGCCGGGGTAACGGGGGTCGATCTGAAAATCCGTCAGGGGCCGAAACGGAGTCTGTGTCCATTCCCAGCCATTGCCATACAGATCCGCAACACCTAGCGGACTGTCGCCTTCCGGAAACGCTCCCACCGGACAGGGATCATGGCGGATACCGCCGAAGTTTCCGTGAACGAGTGGAACAGCTTCTGGTCCCGGCCAAGGGAACTGGCGTAACGCTGCTTCAGCAACGGCGTCTTGGGTCTGTGCAGTCCATGCTTCAGCATCCGCGTAGGCGGCGCGATGCAGTTCAGCTTCGCTCGGCAGTCTGGCGGTCGTATGGGGGTCTTTGGCATGGAGGTAGCGGACGTAGGCGCGGGCTTCAGCCAAGCTGACGGTGACGGGCCAGTCGAGAGGTAGCGGCAACTCCTCAAACGAGGCTCGCGCAAAGTAGTCCTTCCCACGCGGTGACCAGAGGATCGGAAGCGCCAAATTGCGGGACGTTTTCCACTGCCAGTCAGGATCGGTCCACAGGGTACGTTCTTGATAGCCACCATCGAGAACGAACGAAAGGAACTCGCCGTTGGTTACATTGCGAGCCGCAATCGCAAAGGCTGGAACCTGCACAGTCTGCGCACAGAACTCGTTGTCCCAGCCAAAGTAGTCATCGCGATTCCGTCCAATGGTGACCGGTCCGGCGGGAATGTTTACGATCCGTGGCTGATGGGGTACACCGACGCGATCGTAGCCCGGTCGATTGGGTCCGGGCTGCTCTGAAAGTGGAACAAAGGAATCGGGAACAAAGCTCGTCAGGGGCAAGTGCGGAAGCTTGTAGGAGAGCGTCTCTAGATGCATCAAGCGATGCTCAAGGGCCATCTCCAGAGCATCCCTTATCGAACGCGAGGGGGCGGTACAGGTGGTGATCCATCGCTCGATCGTGGCATCAAGGTGCCTGCGGATCTGCTGACAGAACGACTGCACTACGGATATTGTGGGCCAGTCACTTGGCTCATCACGGGGAAGCTGTCCATCGACCGGGTCGATGCCGAAGGCAAACAGTTGTTCCAGCTCAGGCTGGATCGCCTTTTGACCAAAGACACGATGACCGAGCAGGTTCCAATCGAAGGCCTCTAGGTGTCCCAGATAAAAAATCACGCGATGTCGTTCTGCGATCGATCGTGCATACATCGCTTGGGGCGTGAGTCTGGCAAAGAAGCCATCGGTGAGGGCGCGGGCCTTTCGCAGTGCGCCATAGAGCGCTTGGAGCGAAGAGTGGAAGTCTGGCACCACTGCTGCTCGGTTGAGCATGATGAACGGATGCTATCACTGCGCTGGTGTAGCAATCAAGGTTCGCGTGGGCGTTCTGTTTGTAGGCCCTTCGGGATCAGCCAACGGGCCAGATACTCAAACAAGAAGTGAAACAGCACCGCCATCGCCGCAGTGGGAATGGCACCCTTTAGGATCAGTCTGCCATCATTCATGGCCAGTCCAGAGGTGATGTAGCGTCCGTAACCACCCGCTCCGATCAGCGCGGCAATCGTTGCTGTCGCCACATTGATCACGGCTGTGGTCTTGATGCCAGCCAGGATGTAGCGCGAGGCGAGCGGTAGCTCAATCAGGCGCAATCGCTGCCACTTGGTGAGTCCGAGAATCCGTGCGGTTTCGATGAGCCTGCTATCAAGCGACAGGAGTCCTGTAGTGGTACTTTGAGATACCGGCAGCAGTCCGTACAGAAACAGCGCAAAGATGGTCGGGCGGGCTCCGATACCCAAGATCGGAATCAGGAAACACAGCAGAGCCAACGAGGGAATGGTCTGAAGGAGGCTGGTGAGAGCGATCAGAAGCTGACCGGTCCGTCGATACTGGACAGCCAAGATACCCAGCGGAATACCAATCAGACACGACAGCAGGAGCGCGCTCAGCACCAGCATCAGGTGTTCGTAGGTACTGGTCCACAGACTCTCTTCTAGCACCGAACCGGGTATCGGAGTTCCACGCTCGGAGGCTGTGATGAACTTCTGTTCCCGCAAGAACTGTCTGGCGACCTCTGTGATGGCTTGCTTGTGGACATCGACCTTGGCATTGATCTGTGTCATCCGAGAATCGGAGAGAGTTCCTTCCAATTTGCGCAGCGCGGTCCAGGTCTTGGGAAAGCGCTTGGCAACAGCGTCGCGGATCAAAATGACGCCATAGTATTTTGGGAAAAACCCGCGATCATCGGTCAGCAGGGTCAGATCAAACTGCGGCAAGGAACCGTCGGTGGTGTAGGCATCGGTTAGGTCGATCTCCCGGCTGGCAAGTGCTTGGTATGCCAGTGAGTGCTGCATTGGCTTTACCTGCGTCAGGGTGACGCCATAGACCTGCTGGAGCTTGTAGAATCCGTCTTGGTAGTTCAGAAAGTCTGGCGTAAAGGCACCGCGCAGTTGTTGATGCCCGCGCAGGTCGCTGATGTTGTGCAGCGTGAGCGCTCGTGCTGTTTCACTGCGAACGGCGATGGCGTAGGTATTGTTAAACCCGAGCGACTGCGACAAAAGGAGTCCGTGAGCTCGCAGCTCGGCATGTAGATCCTCGATGCTTGGATTCTGCTTGGTGGGCAGCAGCAGATGGGTCAGCGCGCCGGTGTAGTTTACGTCGATGTCTAGCTCACCACTCCGCAGTCCATCGACTACCAGGGTGGGTCCGCCCAGTCCGAACTTGCGCACCGCCCTGGCTTCGCCTGTGTCATCGATGATCTGCGCGACCATTTCAGACAGGATGTAGCTTTCGGTAAACGGTTTGGAGGCAACCCGGATCTCGGCTCGATCGGTGAGCGCTGCGCTCGAGCGCGCAGTTCCCATCCAAAACACCAGCAGAGACAACAACGAGACAAGGTGGCGGAGCGAGTTCATGGGCCCAGTTCACCGAGCTGCGGAACCGGGCGCTGCGCTTGCAGGAAGGCGGTCACGTGCGGATGTAATGGTCTGTGAACGAGATCAGAAAACGACCCGTGTTGCAGCACCATCCCATCGTGGAGCAGGGTGATGGTGTCACCAAAGTAGGCCGCTTCTCCGATGTCATGGGTGACCAAAATGACCGTACATCGGAGCTGTGCAAAGACCTGCTTGAGCATCGCTTGCACATCTCGGCGCATGATCGGATCCAGGGCTCCCATCGGTTCATCCAGTAGCAAGAACTGTGGCTTTTGGAACAGGGCACGAATCAGGGCGACACGCTGCCGTTGTCCTCCGCTAAGCTGCATGGGATAGCGAGAAAGGAGTCCTTGATCGAGCCCAACCAAGGTTGAAAGCTCGTCGAGACGCTGCTTCCTTTCGGATGCGGGAATGCCTCGTACGTTGGCGACCAGGGTTACATTTTGTTCTGCGGTAAGGTGGGGAAAGAGCCCGCCCTCTTGCGTCATGTAGCCAAGGCGTGTTGCAAGCGGACACGGATCGGCGACAACGACCCGGATGCCATCAACCATCACGGTTCCGCAGTCCGCTGCCAGCGTACCGGCGATGATTCGCAGCAGCGTGGTTTTGCCACAGCCACTCGACCCTAGGAATACATGGGTCGCCGCACTGGGTAGCGTCAGGTTGATCTCGGATAGTACCGAGCGATCATGATACCGCTTCGATACTTGGGACACCGTGATCATGTTGTCAGTCGTCGTTCTACTGCTTGGCGAAGGAAGAAGTCCAGACTCAAGCGGCCGGCACCAGCAATCACCAGCCATCCCAGGAGGAGCAGCAGGAGCCACTCCGGAAGGTACAGCAGGTCGAGAAGACCCTTCCAAGTGGCGTGAATCTTGTGTTCAGGAATCGCTGCCGTGGCCAGTGCGACCACCATCGTTCCTGACAGTAGCAGCGACGCAAGTCGTGTGGCGACTCCCAACATCAGGGCGAGTCCGCCGAGCAGCTCTACCGCGATCACAAACGGTGCCTGAAGCTGGGCCGCCGGAATGTGGAGTGACTCAAAGTACGCGACAAAGTCTGCCAGATGCGTCGCTTTGTGAAGTGCTCCACCCAAGAACATCAGGCCCACCCCGAGCCGTACCAGTAGTGGTGGTAGCGCCCCCAATCGTTCCAGTCGCTTGTACCCTTCCAGAATTCGTCCGAGGATCTGGTTCATCATCTATGCGGCCTGGGCACCTGGCTGGTGACGAATGATATGGGTTCTCTCAATAAGAACCCTATATGATACTATCTGGCGGGAGCAAAATGAGTCAAGCATCAACTCAGGGGATTCCACTACGACGCTTGGCGCTGGCGGCCTTTGTGCTGGGGCTCGTGCAAGGGCTGGGGAGTGTGGTCCGCGACTGCGCGCTGACGTGCCACGTGGGCTATCGTCATGCACCGATCGCATTCCTAATCGTGGCGGCGCTGAGTCTGCCGTTTGTCGCGCTTCAGTTGCGGATGCAGCGTCATTGGGGGAATGAAACGTGGCGGGTCCGTTCGACGCTGTTGATTGCTATTTCGCTGCTGCTGTTTCGCGGTTTGCTCAGCGTGCTCCGAAGTGAAGCCGGGCCGGTGGGCGTGGGCTCCGTGCTGTCTTATGTCGGATTTTTCGTCTGGGTGGATGTTGCGTTCATGCTGATTGGCTCGCAACTCTTTGGGCTCCTGCAAGGTGATGAGCAGCAGACGGATCGGGGCCTGACCGTGTTTGCGACTTCCGTGTTTGGCGGAGGTCTGTTGGGGGGTCTGGTCACCAGCGCTGCCAATCGCTTTCTGGTCGAGCATCTCCTGCTGCCCATGGATGTTGCGCGTGATCACTTGATGATACTGATGGCGCTGACGCTGCTATTGCTGATTCCGATTGCTCGTGCACAGACGAACCAAGTTACCAGCGGAGTCGCGGCAGTTCCTCCGGACGCGGCGACCCTTTCAGCGGCTGCCAGCGCAGAACGTGGCGGCTTTGCCGAGGCGCTGCGAGTCTTGGCCGGTAGCTCTCAAGCACGCTCCATCACGACCGCGTTTGTGCTCGCTGCGGCTTCGGGAATCTGTCTAGAATCGCTTTTCTATTGGATGTTGACGCTCAACGCGAGCGGCGGATCCGGCTTTGTTCAGCTCCTCGCATCGCTGTCGGTTTGGATGAACGGAGCGAGTCTGGTTCTGGCGGCTGGAGGATCCTCACGCATCATCAGACACTTGGGACTGGCAGCATCCGTGCTGGCGGTTCCGGCGTGTCTGCTTCTTGGCAGTGGCTACCTGCTGGTGGCCGCAGCTCTGACGGTGATGCTGGTGATGCGGGTGCTCAAAGACAGTTTGGCGGGCGGACTGTATGAACCGGCTGCAGAGCGGCTGCTGGTTCGTTTGCAAGGGGAGCGTTACGGTCAACAGCGTCCGATCTTCGAGGTCGCCGGGCGGATTGGCACAGGCGTGGGCGCGCTGGTCGTGCTGACGATGACCTTGATCGTGAAGTCGTCGATCCAAGCGCTGGTCATAGTGGTGGTGGTGTCCCACTTGCTATGGCTGGTGTCGCTGATTCCGCTCGCGCAGAAAGTACGGCGTCCGTAAAAGAGTATTTGTATATGCCTAATTAAAAGCCCCGGGCAATTTTCCAGTACCCTTCGCTGCGGGTCAGCATGGCAATCAGGTTCTTTTGCTCATCAAAGACGGCGGCAACCGGAGCGCTTGGAAGGGGCAGATCGGCCACGGTGGCACGGTGTCCTTGGCGAACCCGCTGGGCAACTTCTGGACTCACAGAGACAAACGGGAGGTGAGCGACTGCCGACGGTAACGGGGCCAAAGTGGCACCTGCTAGTTGATCCATCGATACGGCCTGTTCGACTGCAAAGCGGCCCACGCGTAGCCGGCGCAGTGCGGTCAAGTGGGCACCCACCCCGAGCGTTTCGCCGATATCGCGAGCGATGGAACGGATATAGGTACCCTTGCCACAGTGCACCCGAAAAGTGACCTGTGGATTTGGCAGGGCAAGCGATATGGAAGCGATCGAAATTCCATAGACCTCGATGGTGCGAGTCTTGGTTTGAAGCTCTGTTTCAAGCGCTGCTGCCTCTTCTTCCGTACGTACCGCCCGCGCTTTGTCATAGAGCCGTTGTCCGTCGATCTTCAGTGCCGAAAAGCGCGGTGGTTTTTGCGAGATCGATCCCACTTGTAAGCGAAGTGCGGCGGCGATGCGCTGTTCCGTGAGAGCGAGGAGTTCCGATTCCGGAGCCCGCGAGAGGATCTGGGATCCGGGGGCCGCATCATCGGTGTCGGTGCAGACTCCTAGCTGTGCGGTCGCCAGGTATTCCTTGTCGGCATCCATCAGGTAGGGAACCAGCTTGGTCGCTTCTCCCAAACAGATCACCAGCACTCCGGTCGCCTCTGGATCGAGCGTTCCCGCATGTCCGACCCGCTTTTCATGCAGAGCCCTGCGGACTCGCGCCACTACGTCAAACGAGGTCAGCCCGGTTGGCTTATCGACCACCAGTACTCCGTCCATGGAAGGAATCGCTTTCTTTGGTTGTGCGGGGTGCTAGGTGAGTAGATCGGCGATGGCTTGCTGCACGAGTCCCGAGACGAGCGGCAGCTTGTAGCCATTCCGAGACAGCGGCGTCGCACCCGACAGTGCGGCTTGACCAATTTTGCGGATGCGCTCTGCATCAAGCGTCGGGCTTTGCAGAAGCATTGTCTCTGCGCTGCGGGCGCGATGAGGAACCGGTGCCACCGCGCCTAGCACAATCCGAGCCGCCTCGAGCGCCTTGTTTCCCGTGAGCGCTCGCCGGACCGAGATCGCGACCTCGGCGAGTGGCCAGTCGAAGCTCTGCTTCTGCTTGACCTTGCGGTACAGATTCCGTTCCCCTGGTCCCGGTGAGGGAATCCAGATCGCGGCCAACATCATGTCTGCTTCGAGCCGATTCTCGCGTCCGATCGCGCCACCGGGTTGACTTGGACCGACCAGGAAGCTCGATAGCCGCGCAAACCGTTCGCCGGTCGGAGTGATCAGCACCAGGATCGCATCGAGAGCCGCCAGCGCCACCGCTGTTCCGGAAGGATGGACGGCGCAGCAGGGCTGGTTGTCGAAGATGGCGTGAAAGTCGTTTTCTCCGTCGCGGGCAAAACACACCGAGCCGCCCTTTTTGGCGCACGGATACTCGGAAGAGCGGAAGTACCAGCAGCGCGGTCTCTGGAGCAGGTTGCCACCGAGCGTTGCCGCCTGGCGGAGCTGGGGGGTTGCGATCTCAGCGGCGGACTCAGTGAGCGCGGGGACTTTCGATTGCAACAGGGGATGCGCGGAGACCTCGCTCAGCGTCGTCAGTGTGCCGATCCGCAGACAGTCCCGACGAGGGGGAGGATTGCCATTATCCCCACCGGGAAGCAGCCGCCACACGCCTTCCGGAATTGCGTCGGCTTTGACCTCGCTGATTTCGCGCAGAGCCTGCTGTTTTTCGTCGAGATAGCGAATGTTGATGAGTCGTCCGGGCTGCTCGATGCCTTCTTTCATCAGATCGAGCAGATCGATGCCTCCGGCTTTGAGTCGGCCCGGGCCTCCCTTTGGGCTGGTCAGCTCGTCGAGCGTTTGCTTTACGGTGCGAGGAATGGTCAGCGAAAACGAGTTCATGGCTTGGTTTCCCCACGCTGGCTGGCGAGAGCGGCGAGCACTCTGGCCGGGGTGATGGGCAGCTCGCGGATGCGGACTCCGATGGCGTTATACACGGCATTCGCAATGGCGGCGGCGGTTGGCACGGTGGCCGGCTCTCCGATTCCGCTGA
>CALLYL010000749.1 GCA_937859535.1 uncultured Myxococcales bacterium | reverse complement strand
GCAGGGCGAGGGCGACGAGGCGGAAGATCCGCGCGCCGAGCTGGTCCGCCGCCTGCGCGATCTCCTCACGGTTGACCGCCGCCGCAAAACTCAGGCCGCTGCGGGCGATGCCGACCGCTCCGAGCATGGTGTCCCAAGCGGCCATCTTGACGCACGCGGCCTTTTCGAGTTTTTCGGGATCGGCAGACTTGGCGATGGCCAGCTCGCTGAGCGCACGTGGAATCTCGATGATCGAGGTCAGCACGCTCAGCGCGAAGTTCGACCAGAGCTGCGCCGAGTAGTCGGCGGGCTGACCGTCATCGGCGAAGCTGACGGGCTGGGGCTCGGCCTTGCCGGACTTGGCGCTGGCTGCGATCTTGACCGCCAAGACCTGGGCAATCGCGGCGACCAGCGAGGCAATCCGCAGCAGACTGAGAGTGCGACCGCCCAAGATCGTGCTTTCGACCCAGCCTGTGACGTTCGGAACGCTGAGCCGTGCGGTCAGCATCGTCTTGGCCGATCCCAGGACCGTGTCGGTGATGTTCACGAGCTGATCGAACAGGAAGTCCACCACCGTGGTCTGCGAATCGCCGGTCGACATGCTGTTGACAAGCTGCTGGAGCGGCGTGGTGAGCAGCGCGACCGGATTGCTGAGCGGCGAGTCCGATGTCTCTTGGGATAGGCCACTGCTAAGCTCGCGCAGCTTGGTGGTGTCGACCAGGGATTGACTGCTTCCGACCTGCTGCGAGAACTGATTCATGAAGTCGAGGTTGAGGTTCGTCGCGCTCATCACCGTATTGGCGATGTCCATGACGTAGTCGATTTCCTCGGCACCGAGGTTGTCGGGGATATTGATGCCGCAGTGCTGCGCGAGCGACTTGTCACCAACGCCAGATGGGAGCGTCATGTACTTGTTCAGCTCGGCCTTGTAGCTGGAAACCTTGGCGATTTGGTCTTTGGCCTTGCCCAGCTCTGTCTCGATGGTGCTGTAGATCTTGTCCGACGCATTGAGGAAGTCGTTCCAGTTAAACAGCCAGGCCAGGTACTTGATGATCTTTTCGATCTCGGCACCGACCTTCTGCAAAAATCCGACGACTGCGGTGTAGGCATCCATGACGCCGTTTACGACGACGCGCCAGGCATAGGTGACGCCGTTTACGATCGATGTCCCGACGAGCGAAAAGGTATGTGAGATGGTGTTGGTTGCTTTGGTGGCGACGACAGCCAAGCGGTCGGCGGTCGCGATGCACTGCTTGATCTGGTCTTTGCCAAAGCGGGGCACGGCATTGGCGGCAGCGTTTGCGATATCGCTAAGCTCATCGGCGGCGGTACAGAGCAGCGAAGTGGTCTGCTTGATCGCGGTAGACGCTTGCGACAGCGCAGCGGTGCCATCGTCCACCAGCGCACTGGCATAGCGACCGGCGCTCGACCCAGCTTGCTTCATACCGGAAACCGCCGTCGATACGGTGTCCGATGCCCAGTCCGTCGCATCATCCCAGGTGTCGGAAACAGAGTCCCAGATGCTGCGCGATTCACCGGCAATCGGTGTTGCGGAATAGGCAATCGGACGATAGCAGCGGCCCATCTGAATCAGCGCCGTTCCGCACTGGTTGGCATCTTCCTGTGTGCTTCCAGCGGGCAGGGGCGATTGCTTCCCCGGCGGAGGGTTGCGCAGCTTGTCGCCGCTCATGTTCGCCAGGCTCTGCATCGCTTCGCTATCGGGTCGCACCAGCGTCCACAGCCCTTCGACCATGTCGCCAAAGCGCACGCGCAGCGTCGGACAGATCAGCGTCGTGGCCTCGATTCGCAGCCGTAGCTTGCCGTTTGCGGGCACCGCCAGCGACTGAACCTGCTTGGCGGGCCACTTGGTTGGAACGTAGACGTTATCGCTGTTTGGCAAGTAGACGCGGACTTCAGCGTCGGGACAGATCTGGATGGTCTTGCCCGCTGGCGAGCCTCCATCGGGCGTGGTTGGCTCCAGCGTAGCGTCGAACACGGTCACTGGTCCGGTGCGCTGCTCTTGGGTGACTGTCCATGAGCTGCCGAGGCCATCGCTTGATCCAAGGTTTACGACATCGGCCATGTAGGTTAGGTGCTCGGTGAGCAGCTTGCCTTTGACACGGATGAAAGCGGCGCTGGGGTTGCTGCTGTAGAGGAGCGGTAGGTTTTTGGCCGTCCCGATGGTGCTGCCAGGCTGAAGCGTGCCGACGCCGCGATTCTCTGAGATATCGAACACGCAGCCGGTCTGGCTCTGTTCTAGGCGATAGCAAGCGAGCAAACCGGACTCATTGCCGACCAGGCGAGACAGAAAGTTCTCGGCGATCTCTTGCAGGCTGCGGCAGGTGTTCCAGATGCGAAACTCGGAAAGCTGACCCTGGAACTTGGCATAGCCAGCGATGGTGCCGCCCAGCCGAACGTTGGGAATCGATGGTGCCTGCAACATCCGCAGCAGCGGTACAAGCTGAGGACCGCTGCCGAGCGTGGGCGACACGATGCGGTTCGACATCACCGTGCGGCTCGTGAGGAACTGCCCGTTGAGGTACAGCGACATCACAATCGGCACCATCTGAATCGGGATGAAGCCACCTCCGGTTGTGCCAGCGACGGTGAGCGGACCGCGCTTCAACGTGACCGCGACGTGCTGGAACGTGCCCGCATTTTCGCCATAGGCACAGTCCAAAAGCGGGATCTTGCTGGTTCCTTTGCACAGCACCACGTCGATATGGCCGCCGCCGTTTTCGCTGTTGCCACCGACCGTGACCACCAGCGACACGTCTTTGTCATCGGCGAGGATGATCATGCTCTGCTGCTCTTTGGTCGAGATCGGGTTAAACCAAGTCTCCAGCGTCAGCGCACCACCGAGATTGCAAACCGGCGACAGAAACAGCGTCTTGGGATCGCCGGTCATCTCCAGCACCGGCACTTGGTTTAGCCCATAGTCATCCGCAAACTGCACCTTGGCCAGGCGGCCCACGACGAGACCATCGTTGTTTTTCGGGCTCACATCGTTGATCGAGTAGCACTTGAGCTCGACGAGGCCGGTGGTGATGGTCTCTTTGTAGGTTGAGCCGCTCAGCGGATACTTGGCCCACACGGTGGCCGGTGCGCTTGCGCCAAACCACGACGGAACCGGGAGCTGCAAGATTTCCATGCTCGACAGGTTGCCGACGAAGGGACTTCCGGCGACGCCCCCTGCGATGCTGTTATCGACCAGCGCGCCCGTTGGGAACTCACCGACTGGTTGTTGCTCCAGGGTGATGTCGAACACGGCGAGCGTAACGCACTGAAACAGCGGAAACCACGTCGCTGTCACCTTGACCCAGCGATTGAGCGGCAGTGCGCCTTCACAGACCATCTCGTTGCGAGTCGTGCCGCGCTCGATGCCAACGGCCAAGCTGTTCGGACTGTCGCCGGTGCCCAGCACAAAATATTCCCCGACTGCGTTTCCAAACTGGACGATGCGCTGTCTGCTGCCGGTGCCGGTGCGACGGACCCAGACATTCACGGCGATGCCGTTGCCAATGCCTTCCGACATCTGCGGTAGCTTGATTTTTTGCGTGGTCGCGTGAAACGAAAGTGCGGTGATCATCGATCGGTTCCCCCAGGTGGTGTGCGCGGCAAAGGTCGCTGTGATCGGGAACTACCCGGGCAACCCTTGCGGCGTGTGAAAGTCAGGGTGACACGCACCGATGGAGGGAAAAATGGCCGAAAGTGGCCATCGGGTGGTCTGCTGCTGGTCATCAGGAAAAGCTGCTGGGTTTGTCGTGACTTGCCTTTCGCATGGCCCGCGTAGCTGATCTAAAGTGCCGCGGTGTCGCTTCGCAAAAGAGAGCTAAGCCTGGTTCCGGTGCCGCTTCGCATCGGCCTGCTCCTGCTTGGTCTGTGGATGGTCTGCGGGATCATGGGTGGTTCGTCGCGTGCCGCGATCCGTCTGGTCATTGATGGAGAGCCCGCCCACTTAAATCCGCTGCTCGATCCCGATCTGTGGGGTCATCGCATCGTGCACGATCTGATCTGCGAGCCGCTTCTCCGTCGTGTCGAAGGTGCCAGTGGTCCCACCTACGAAGGTGTCTTGGCGGAGCGCTTCCGGCTCGATCGCGATGCTCGAGGACTCGATCTGTGGCTGCGCAAAGGAGTCCACTTTCACGATGGTAGGTCGCTGTCTGCCTACGATGTGCAGCTCTCGCTCCAGATGGTGCTAGCGTCCGAACATAGCGCCCCCCAGACCCGCGGCCTTTTGCGGGACGTCGCCCGGGTCGTGATGAACGGCAAAGAGGGCATCCACATCGATCTGCGGCGGGGCTCGACACAGATACTGGATGCGCTGTCCGAGCTGTCGATTGTGCCGTCGGCGCACTTTCCTGATGGACGGCTCGTGCAAAAGCCGTGGAATCGCAAGCCGGTCTGCACCGGACCGTATCGCTTGGTGGAATGGAAGCGCGGCAGTCACCTGGTGCTGCAAAAGTATGTTGGGTACTGGGGTCCACCACCGAAGACCGACGAGCTACGTCTCATCATCGCGTCCGATAGTGCGCGGGGACTACAGCTTTTGCGGAACGGGCAAGCCGAGGCGCTGTTGCGGGTGCCGCTGCGCTATCTGCCGGACCTCGTCCAGCCTGCGGTAGACCGAGGACGCTGGCAGAAGCTCGAACCGCTGGCTAGCCAGCTCGTCTCGGTGGTGTGGAACGGACGACATCCTCTGCTTGGGCAAGCGGCCGTGCGACGAGCGCTCGCGGCGCTGCTCGATCGTCAGAAACTACTCCGGGATGCGCGGATGGGGCTGGGAAGCTTGGATGTGCTGCTCCAGCCCGCACCAAAGCTTCTGCCGATCGAGGCGGGACTCCTGCTGGATGCAGCGCAGGTGTTGCGGGCGGCCCCGGGGAGTGCGCGACTGTGGCAAGGGAGGCTGCTGCTCCTCAAGTTGCTGGTGCCACAGGGCTCGCAGGAACTGATGGACCTGGCGACTCGGATTGCCGAGAGCTTGGCGCAAGCAGGCATCAAGGTAGAGCCGGAGGTCGTCGAGTTGTCGGCGCTGCTTGCTCGACTCAGGCGCGGTGCGTTCGATGTGGCACTTCTGGGCTGGGGCTGGACCGGTAGCGATCGGCTGTTCGATCCCGAGCCCCTCCTCCACTACGCGTATCCCGATTCCCACCCGTTGTGGCAGAGCCTGGCTGGCAAGCTCGCCGACTGGCAGCAGTCCGGTGATCCGCAAGCTCTGTCCGAGGTGTGGCAGCGCGAGGAGCCACTGACCCTGCTCTATCGCCCACGCCAACTTCTCCTCCTTCAGCCCGGTGTGGTGACCACTCCCAAAGCAGGCTTTATCGACCTGCGCCAGATCCACCTGACTGGACCGTAACCGGCACTGCCGATGAGTCCGAACAGCGGACACACATTGCTTCGTTCCTTGCGGCTGCTTCACTCCTTCCGTGATCGGCTCCGGAGTTCCTCCTAACGGAGTTTGATACTGGGAGTTCTGAAGTCTTGTGTTAGGGGGGCCACGCGATTGGTTGAGCCGTTCACCTGGGGGGGTTTGTTCCACCCACCAGACCCCCCCA
>CALLYL010000748.1 GCA_937859535.1 uncultured Myxococcales bacterium | reverse complement strand
TGGACCCAAGTTGTGGTCGCGGCGCTCAGACAAGCCGGGTGGGATGGTGTGGTCTATTTGCCCGCACCTGGCTTGGTTCCCGATGGAGACTCCAGCCAAAGAACCGAACTGTCCCGCTGGCGCGACGAAGCACTCCGCCACAGCGATGGCATCCTGCTATGGCTGGGTGACGGCGGCCAGGCCGATCCATGGCTGTCCGAGCTATGGGGGGTCTGGCAGCGCTCGTCGAGAGTTGTGCTTGGTGTGCCCAAAGACCAACCGACTCCCGAGTCGGCCAGCCGCCTGCACATTCCGGTCGCCCGCACCGTTACAGAAGCCGTGGAGCAAGCCCTGGCCATGCTTCGTCCCGGCCAAAATCGTCGCGGCGGTGAACGAAGTATCCCGCTTTTGCTGTGGCGCAGCCCCGGCTTTGCCGCTTGGTATCACGCGCTTCGCAAGGCCGGTCATCGTTTGGAAGAGGCCCAGCTCGAGTGGTCGTATCGGAGCCGCGCTGCCGGTCGACCACCGCTCCTGTGGGCTCTCAGACCTCGGGTATTTGTAGTTGGTGAGCGTCGCCACAAAAGCGGCGAAGTGGTCATCGGTCGCACCGACGTAAGTGCCAGCGTCCTGTACCATCCCAGTGCCAGCGGCGATGTCCTCGATACGCTGGTGGTGCTGGTCCGCGAGTATCGATCGGCGGTACGCAATCGGCTCGGCTTCGGGCTAATGCTTCCGGGTGGATCAGCAGCAACGGCAAGCGAGCGATTTCACGATCCACGCACCACCGCCCAGCGCGAAGTCACCGAGGAAACCGGCCTGCACATCGATCCCGTACAGTTTGTCCCCATCGAGGCCGGAGATCGTCAGGTCGCCGCTTCGCTGGCCAGTTATCACTGCCACCTGTTCCGCGTGCTGCTTCGCGACGATCAGCTTGCTACTCTTCAAGCGATGGCGTCGTCGGGAAAACCCAATGGTGCCAACGTTGGTGAGCGCTGTTACGTGACGCTGCGCACCGTGCGTGAGCTGCTCGCCTCGCCGGATCTCGACTGGAGCCAGCTTGGCATGGTCCTGCACGCGCTGGATGTCCACGGTGTCGCTCGTGACCGCCGGGACAATCGACCCACCTAGCCGCCGCCCACCGCAGTAGGCTTTGCGAGGCGTTCCGGCTAGGATGCTCGGCATGAGCACGCCCGTTTCGACCCCCAGCTTTCAGATGACC
Source organism: uncultured Myxococcales bacterium (assembly GCA_937859535.1). GTDB lineage: Bacteria > Myxococcota_A > Polyangia > Palsa-1104 > JAEUJZ01 > JAEUKA01. The sequence goes on along the minus strand of CALLYL010000748.1, from coordinate 1,877 downwards.
GGCAAGGTCGCGATCGTCACCGGTGCCAGCCGTGGCATCGGTGAAGCCATCGCCAAGTGCCTCACCGCACATGGTGCCAAAGTCGTCCTCGCGTCCCGCAAGCTCGATGGCCTCAATCGCGTTGCTGACGAAATCCGACGGAGCGGCGGGGAAGCCCTCGCCATCGCCTGTCACACCGGCCAGCCCGAGCAGGTCGAAAAGCTCGTTGCTGATGCCATCTCTACGTTTGGCAAGGTCGACATCCTCATCAACAACGCCGCCACCAACCCGTTCTTCGGCCCGATGATGGCCATCGAGTGGTCCGCCTGGGACAAGACCTTCGAGGTCAACGTCAAAGGCTACTTCGCCGCCACCCGCGCCGTGGCCAAACACCTGATTGAGCGCGGCTCGCCGGGTGCCATCGTCAACGTCGCCAGCGTGGTTGGCTTCATTGGTTCGCCGATGCAGGGCGTCTACGCCATGACCAAAGCGGCCGTGATCAGCATGACCAAGACGCTCGCCATGGAGCTTGGCACCGCCGGAATTCGCGTCAATGCGATCGCCCCAGGACTCGTCGACACCAAGTTTGCGTCGGCGCTGACCCAAAACGAAGAGATCCTGAACATGGTGCTCCAGCGGACCGCACTCAAGCGAGTCGGGCAGCCGGACGACATTGCTGGGGCGGCGCTGTACCTGGCGAGCGACGCCTCGCAGTACCTGACCGGGCACACCCTGGTCGTCGATGGTGGCTGGACCGTAGCGTAGCGGCAGATCATAGCATCGCCTTGGTCGACGACAGGGCCGTCACGATTTGTAACCGAGATATAATCATCCCATGCCGCTCGCCCGAGTTTGTTCGCGCCACACGATGCGACTCGTCGGCCTCTGCTTGCTGACGCTTGCACTGACGGGTCCACATTGGGGGTGCGCACCACCGGTGCTGAGCCTGAGCAGCACCGCCGATCCGACGGGAACCAGCTATGGAAAGTCGCTCGACCGCTGGAGCCGTCACGGACGGATCATCTCGCAGACCGAGTTTGATACCCAGCTAGTGGTCTCCGCGACACTGCGCTCGCCAGCATTCCAGCGCGCTTACGTCGACAAGTACCTGAAGACCTATGCGATCGTCGACCATTGGGAAAAGGCCCGCGTCGAAAAAGAACAATCTGAGCAGACGCAACATGGTCTGTCGCTGTTTCTATTGACGAAAACTCACTCGGCGAGCTGGAACGATCTGAGGCTGCCGGCTGGCAAATGGCGCTTGTCACTGCTCGATGGCGAGGGCCGCGAGGTCCAGGCCGACCGGGTGGATACGCTTTCCACACGCCAGGCGGTCGAGCAGACCTTGCTCGGCGAACCAACCGACGCATTCATCAAGCTGTGGAGCGTCCACTTTCCCTCAAATGCCAGCGACGGACAGCCGTTTCCTGCGCCAGGTACCCGCAAGATCAGCTTGCGCGTCGCCGGTCCGCTGGGGCAAACCGAGTTGCTATGGCTTCTGCAATGATGATCGCACTCGAGGTTCTGTCGGGCGGTCTGCGTGGGCAGCGCTTTTTGCTTCGTGAGTCGAGCTTTACCATCGGTCGTGCTCCTCACAACAACATCGTGCTGCCCGACGTTCACCTGTCGAGCGAGCACGCGCAGGTGTTCCGCGAGGACGACAAGTACATCTTCAAGGATCTTCGATCGACGAACGGTTCGAGACTCCAGCGGCGGGATGGCTCGCTGGTCTACGTCGATGCGACCACCAATTTTGAATCAGTGATCTGCGAAGGCGACCGGCTGCTGCTCGGCGATCCGGTCGATCCGGTGATCTTGGGCTGCTCGCTGGCGGCTGGGCAGCTAGAACCGATCGTCGCTCCACCGGGAAGTAGTTCGCCGACGGTTCCGGCGATGCA
>CALLYL010000747.1 GCA_937859535.1 uncultured Myxococcales bacterium | reverse complement strand
TCCCGACTGCTCCAGAGCCGTATGGTCCGCCCAGTCCGGTCGTGCCGAGTCCAACCGAGTCGGCTTCCATGCCTTCCGAACCGCCAGTGGCGGCACCGCACTCGGCACCTTCCCCAAGTGCGGCCCCGGTTGCGAGCGACCCGCTACCGGGCGAAGACGACCTTCCGTAGTCACCAATCGTCGCTGCTACGTGCGATAGCGAACCTAGACAAGCCGGTGTCGCTTTGGCAGAGTCTGGCCGCCACATCCTGGCAGGCCAACCTACAAGGACCGACACCACCATGGGCTACATCTTTGACCCGGAAAAGCTTCACTCTCTGAGCAAACGCGTCATCGGAATGCCGCGTGAGCAGATGTTTTCGCAGCTCATCAGCGACGTTGCGGAGGCGTATCCCGGCTACATCGAGACGAAGCAGAAGTGGATCTTCAATCTGACCGGTGGGGCCTGCGGTTCGATGACCATCCTGCACGCCTCGCTATCCGAGTACCTGATCATCTTCGGGACACCGATTGGCACCGAGGGTTATTCGGGCACGTATCGGCTCGATATCTACGACTTCATGATCGATGGTGAGATGTGGGTCTATATCGGGGACAATCCTGCGGAACGCACCGTCTTTAAGCCCGGCGAGGCGGCCTATTTGGCACCCGGTCAAGCCAAGGCCTATCGCTGCCCCGACTACGGCTGGATGCTCGAGTACGGTCGTGGCTTTGTGCCGAGCTGTCTACCCACGGGACTTGGCGGGGGCCTGTTTGTCGGAATTGATCCCGGCATCGTCTGGGACACCGTCAAGACCTACGGCGCGGCGACGATTCGCTCGCTGCTCAAGGGCAAGTTCTAGCCGCTACCCGAGAGGAAGCTCATGTCGCAACGGGAAGTCACAGCGAAGTCCGAGTCGTCCACGCGGACCGAGGCGCAGGCGGCGATGGAAAAGTACGAGTTTGGCGCGGCCTGGCTGCCGATCATGCTGCTGTTGCCGCCGCTCGTTTACTACATGTGGATCTGCATGGCACAGAACCATGGCGCGTTCCTTTTGCCACGGACGATGGACGAGCTGACCGGGCTTTTGCGGCTGGTTCCTGCGCCGACGCTGGCATCGACGCTGTTTGTCGGGCTGTGGATGCTTGGGCAGGCACTGCTCCAGATCTATGCGCCGGGAGAGTGGGTCGAAGGAACGCCGCTCGCGGACGGTTCCCGTCTTCCGTACAAGATCAATGGCTGGTTTTCGTTTTGGCTGACGATCCTGGGGCTGTTTTTCTGCTGTTGGATGGGCTGGATTCCGGCGACGTTCCTGTGGGACGAGTTCGGCGCGATCATCAGCACCACGACGATCTTCTGTTACGGGTTTAGCCTGTATCTGTATTTCAAGGGCAAGGCGTCGTCGGACAAGAGCGTGACCGGGCGGGTCATGTACGACTATTTCATGGGCACGCAGCTCAACCCTCGGGTGGGTCGCTTCGACTTCAAGCTGTTCTGCGAGGCGCGACCTGGACTTGTGCTGTGGGTGCTCATCAACTTTTCAATCGCCGCCAAGCAGTGGCAGATCCACCACACCGTGTCGACGCCGATGATGCTGGTGTGCCTGTTCCAGTTCTTCTACATCATGGACTACTTCTTCCATGAGGAAGCGATCCTGACCACCTGGGACATCAAGCACGAGCGCTTCGGCTGGATGCTGTGCTTTGGCGACTTGGTGTGGGTGCCGTTTACGTACAGCTTGCAGGCGCAGTATCTGCTGTCCCATCCGGGCGAGCTGCCAACCTGGGCGATTCTCGGCATCATCGCGCTCAACCTGGGCGGGTACGCGATTTTCCGGGGCACCAACATTCAAAAGCACCACTTCAGCCGCAACCCAGAGCGACCGATTTGGGGCAAGTCGGCGACGTTTATCAAGACCGCACGCGGGACCAAGCTCCTGACCGCAGGGTTTTGGGGGATGGCCCGTCACCTGAACTACCTCGGCGACCTGATGATGGGGCTGGCGTGGTGTCTGACCTGCGGCGTGTCGAACGTGCTGCCGTTCTTTTACATCATCTACTTTACGATCCTGCTGATGCACCGTGAGCGTCGCGACGATGCTTTCTGTCACGCCAAATACGGCGCGGACTGGGAAGAGTACCGTCGGCAGGTGCCCTCGCGGATTTTTCCAGGGATTTACTAGAAGAAGCGATACGCGGCTTGCAGCCCAAAAGCGAGCCGGGGATCGAACAGCGGACTGCCTAGGTTGAGTTCGAGGCCGATGAGCTGAGCGCGCATCTCAAACGACGACGCAAAGCGGTAGGCGACGCTCACGGCCGGGACGGCACGAAACGCGTAGATCGAGCAGCTCGACAGCGCCGACGGCGAAGCACACGGCCACTTCGGCGACACCGGCGCACTCGACCGATAATCAAGCGTCGCAAAGCCCACATCCAACGACAGCACCAACTCGAGCGGTAGCCGTGGCACCGGGGTCAGCACACCGCGCATCCCGAGGAGCAGACCGGCATTTTGCCAGCTCTGCAACAGCTCAATCGGGATCTTTACGCCCAGGTCGAAGGCACCGCGCAGACCCTCTTTGATTCGATATTCCGCACCGAGCAGGATGGAGGCCTGATGGGGGGGGAAGTTGTTGCCGAGGACGTCGATGCTGCCGCCCACGCCAAGGACGATCGCCACCTGGCGGGTCCGGGGTTTGGCACGGACTTCCTCGACACTGGCAGAGCTGATGAGTCCCTGACCGCCGCCGTGATCTTCTTCGAGGACCGCTTCAAACTCGTAGCGTTCCCCAGCGACGAATTGCTGTTCCTTGGCCCAGAAGCGGTTGCCCGAGCGGACCTCGATTCGGTGGTAGCCGCTGTCGATGGAGACGGGGCTCGCCATCGGCGTCTGGTAGTACTCGTGTCCATCGACAAACAGGTAGGCTTTTTCACCCAGCGAAACGTGGACTTGGCAGAGCTGTTTGCGGAGCAGGGCGACGCGCTGGCTGATCGTTTCAGCATCGGGGGGCATACCCGCCTTGAGGTACGACTCATACGTCTCGATGGCGCGCAGAAAATACTCACCGCGATCATAGGCGCGGGCAGCGTTGTAGAGGAGGTCGGCCTTGCGGGACAGGTCGAACGCCTCCTCGAACGCCTTGGCGGACTGCCAGTAGCGACCGCTGGCGTACTCTCGCTCACCTGCGGCATAGCGCTTGCGGGCCTGGTCCATCGCATCTTCGGCTCGACCACTGTGGGCTGCTAGCGCCAGCGTCGCTACGACCAAGGCGGACAGGGATTGGCGGACTTTCACATGATCAATATACAAGGAATATTACGAAAAAATAACGATAAGTTCGTCGCGGAGACAGGACAGAAGAAGGCAAGCGACCGCCAGGACGTCGATCTAATTGCGACTCCACAAAGTGGATTTGGTCGACGGACTTTTTTGTTGACCGCTGCGCTTTGCGCCGCGTAACGTCTGCACATAGACTGTACTGGTAGTCTAATCGGTAGACTTCCTATCCCAGCTAGTGCTCGGAATGGACGTTCTCGACGAAGGAGCAGGGCCGCATGTCCGTATTTGTCTCGCCGCAGAGCACACAGCGCAAAACCCCGGTGATGATCGGCATTGATGTCGGTTCCACCACCGTCAAGGCTGTGGTCGTCGACCCGGAAACGCGAGAGATCCTGTGGAGCGACTACCAGCGCCACCAAACCAAGCAAGCTGAGTTCGTGCTCGGCTTCCTGCATCAAATCTGCGAGGCGTTTCCGCTCCTCGGCAAAGAGGCGATGCGGCTGTTTATCACCGGCTCGGGGGCTTCGCCGATCGCGCCGCATGTCGGTGCCAAGTTCGTTCAGGAAGTGAACGCCGTGACCCTGGCCGTCGAGACGCTGCATCCCGATGTCGGCTCGGTGGTCGAGCTGGGCGGTCAGGACGCCAAGATCATCATCTTCAAGAAGAACGAGAAGACGGGTGATAAGCAGGCGACCACGTCGATGAACGACAAGTGCGCGAGCGGCACCGGCGCCACCATCGACAAGTGTTTCCTCAAAGTCGGCTTGCCGAGCGAGGAAGTCGTCAAGATTCAGTTTGACGACAGCAAGCTCCATCACGTCGCCGCCAAGTGTGGCGTGTTCGCCGAGACGGACATCGTCAACTTGGTGAAGAGCGGCATTCCGGCGGTCGAGATCATGAACTCGCTGGCCGATGCGATCGTGATGCAGAACCTGTCGGTGCTGACCCGTGGCAACACGCTGCGCCCGAAGGTTCTTTTGCTCGGTGGACCGAACACCTATCTGCCATTCCTTCGCGAGTGCTGGCGCAAGCGGATTCCCGAGACCTGGGACAGCCGTGGTTTTGCCTATCCGAAGGACGTGCCGATCGACGAGCTCATCATGGTGCCGCAGAACGCGCAGTACTACGCTGCGTACGGTGCCGTGATGTACGGAATGTACGAGGCTGCCGAGGTCGGTCGCTTCTCGGGCATCGAGAACTTGCAGGAGTTTATCGCCACCGGACGCAAGTCGCGGCTCGGTGATACGGCGGGTGCACCGCTGCTCCGTGCGCCGTCGCTCGATGAGAAGCACCAGGAGCTCGACGCGTTCCGCGAGCAGTATCGGATTCCCAAGTTTACGAAAAAGACGCTGGAGCCGGGACAAGTGGTTCGGGGCGTCATCGGTATGGATGGTGGCTCGACCTCCTCGAAGGCCGTGCTCATCGACTACGACACCGCCGAGATCCTGACCAAGGAATACCAGCTGGGCGCGCTGCAGGGCCTGAAGCAGTCGGTGCTGAATGCAGGCGCGCGGCTGCTGGGCCGCCCCGTCGAGCCGCGCCCCCTGTTCAAGGCGCTCGACGACGTGAGCTTTTCCATCGAGCAAGGCGAGGTGGTTGGCATCATCGGCCACAACGGCGCGGGCAAGTCCACCTTGCTCAAGATGCTCGCCAGGATCAGCACACCCACCCGTGGCTCGGTCAGGGTGCATGGCCGCATTGCCCCGCTGATCGAGGTGGGCGCCGGCTTCGTGCCCGACTTCACCGGGCGCGAGAACGTCTACCTCAACGGCAGCATCCTGGGCATGTCGCGCAAGGAGATCGACCGCAAGTTCGACGAGATCGTCGACTTCGCGGAGATGGCCGAGTTCATCGACACCCCCGTCAAGCGCTACAGCTCGGGCATGCAGGTCAAGCTGGCCTTCGCCGTGGCCACCAGCATCGAGTCCGAAAT
>CALLYL010000746.1 GCA_937859535.1 uncultured Myxococcales bacterium | reverse complement strand
ATGTGCTGAACGAGCTGGTGCGCAGCTATACGTCCGGCATGCAATCGGTGGTGCTCCTCCACAGCGCATCCTGCAGCGATCGAGTGCCGACCTTCCAGATCCGCACGGTCTTGTCTGCGGAGCCCGAAACGATGCGTTCTCCATCCGCACCAAACGCGAGCGCGCTGACCGTGTCTTGATGTCCCGAGAGTACGATCGGCGTACCGGTTCCGTCTGCGTTCCAGATTCGGATCGACTTGTCCTTGGATGCGGACGCAATCTGGCGGCCGCTTGGGTCAAAGGCCACGACCGTGACTTCCGCTTGATGGCCTTTGAGTACGACCGGTGTACCGCTGCCATCTGCGTTCCAAATTTGTACGGTCGTGTCGATCGAGCCTGATGCGACCCGTTGACCATCTGGGCTAAACGTCACAGCAGTGACCACTCGCTTGTGTTCTTTGAACGTGACTGGCACCCCGCTGCCATCGGCATTCCAGACCCGGGCAGTGCCATCTGAAGAACCTGAGGCAATCTTGCGACCGTCTGGACTCCAGCCGACTGTGGTGACCATGGATTCATGTCCTTTCAGCAGAAGGGGGGCGACCGAGCGCTCGACGTTCCAAATTCCCACGAGGCCATCCGATGAACCACTCAGGACTCGCTTTCCATCTGGACTGAGCGCCAGTGCCACAATTGTTTCGCGGTGTTTCCACACGATCGGAGGAGCTGAGTCATCGGTGTGAAAGAGCAGAATGTTACCGCTGGTGGAGCCAGTCACAATTCGTTTGCCATCCGAGCTGACACCAATCGTGGAGAGCGGCCCCCACAAGGCCGGGATCTCGCTCAGTTGTGTAGAGCCTGTCGAACTACCGCTCCGAATGGTCCGATCACTGGAGCTAGAGAAGACCGAACTGCCATCTGCGCCGAAGCCCACCGACGTGATTTGGTCTTTGTGTCCGGTCAGAACCAACGGCTCCTCTGCGCCATCGATGCTCCAGATGCGAGCGGTGTTGTCGATCGACCCGGAGGCAATACGTTTGCCATCCGGACTAAAGACAAGCGATTGAATCTGCGCTTCGTGGCCTTTGAGGCTCACGGACTCCCTCGTACCATCGGTGTTCCAGATGCGAATGGCTAGGTCCGCAGCGGTGTAGGCGAGTTTTTTGCCATCCGGACTAAAGGCGAGTTGTGTGACCGGAGCTTGGAGGTCGCTGATGACCACATCTGCACCTGGGCCAGTGAGGTTCCAGATTCGGACCGAGCGATCGGCGGCACTCGATGCGATCTTGGTGCTGTCCGGACTCCATGTCACCGTTGAGACGGCCATGGAGTGTCCATACAAGACGCGTTGCTGGCCGGGATTGTCTGGATACCAGAGTCGAACATTGGTGTCCGCAGAGCCCGATCCGATTCGCTTTCCATCAGGACTCCAGGCTACCGAAAGAACAAACGCTTCGTGTCCTGTAAGGACAATCGGCTTCCCGATGCCACTGGCATTCCAGACACGAACCGAGTAGTCGGTGGCACCGGATGCAAGCCTTAGACTGTCTGGGCTCCACGCCAGGGCAAAGACGGTGCCTTCGTGACCGACCAGGGTTACCGGTGGAGCGGTACCCGCGATGTTCCAGATGTGGATCTGATTGTCATCCGTGCCGAACGCGACCTTGGTCCGATCAGGACTGACCGCCAGCGAGAGAATCGAGTCCTTTGGTTGACCGGTCCGGACCCGTTGCGCCGCAGCTCCATCGCTGTTCCAGATACCGACCGTCCCGTCCGCCGCCGCCGTGACAAGGGTTGTCCCGTCGGGGCTCCACACCAGTGAGCCGAGAAAGTCCTCATGACCTCGCAACACGACTCTCGGAATGGGGGACCGGAGAGTGTTCGAGGCGATTTGACGCCACAGGGTAGAATCACGGTTCTTTACCTCTCGGAGCACGGTCACCGCTGCGGTCGGATCGTCTTTGAGATTTTGAGCCACCGAGATGAGCTGCCCATCACGAGCTCTGTCTGCGTCCACCTTTGCTTGGACGCCGTTTGCATAGGCGAGCCAGCCAAATACCAACGAGCTGATGAACAGAACACCGAGCACCACGACGGCCAGTCGGGTTTGCTTGGCGACCCGGCGTTCCTGTTGGAGTCGCAGCTCTTCTTTGTGCGTGTTGCGTAACTGGAGGGACTCGCTGGCATCGAGAAACCTTCGTTCTAGATCCCCGAGTCGTGTCTCCCAGGTCTTGCGCCAATCGGTGGCATGGACGAGCTGCCCCCCGTGATACAAGAGTGATTCGTCATACTTTTGCTGCTCCCACTGTCGAGCGGCCTGCTTGACTCTGCGCTGGATGATGAGTCCGGCGCGGTCCTCATCCAGCCAGCCTCGCAGCTTGGGCCACTGACGGATAAGCGCTTCGTGGGCGACCTCGACCTGTGCTGTCTGCGCATCACCGTCTTGAACGAGCAGTCGGGCTTCGACAAGCTGCTTGAGTACACGAGGAAAGGCGTCGCTATCACTGATTCCACAAGCCTGTTGCAGCTCACCGAGCGAAACACGGAGCCGTGTGTCCTGGGCCGTGTCATCGGCGACGGCCACCAGGCTCACGAGTAGACGCTGAGCGACGGCTGCATCTGCTTTGTTCAGCTTGTCGACCAGGCTGTCAGCCCGTCGCTGTAGTGCGCCTATCACTCCGCCGAGATTGTTATATGCGACCTGAGTTAGTGTGTGACCCTCGCGACCCAGCCACAACACGTCGAGAGTATCTTCCAACAGTGGCAGCGCTCCGGGCTCACCACCAACGTCTGACAGCATGCGGTCCGCGAGGCCGGGCTCAAGAGTGAGTCCTACTTTGTGTGCTGGCTCGATGATGGACGCTCGGAGTTGCTCGGGCTGGAGCTGCGACAAAAAGACTCTGTAGGACTCGTCGTAAGCAATTCGGTCGAGTCGCAGTCCATCGCCATTTATCACCAGTTCCCCGCATCGTCCCAGGAAGTCGACACGGAGCGTGACGAGGAGCCAGAGGTTCGATTCCGGACTCGTTGCGAGCTCCCACAGCGTTTTCGCGAAGGCGGTGCGAGTCGCGGCCTGTTCGGTATGGGTAAAGAGTTCTTCGAATTGATCAATCACCAGCAGTGCGGCATGGGGATCTTTTCCAGATGGACGCAGCGCCAGCGCTTGTTCCAGTGCTTTTTGCGGTTCGCTACCGGGCCTCATGCGCAAAAACAGGAGCCTTGGACGGGCTGCCTGCAGCGCGGGTACCACACCGGCGAGTACCAGAGAGGACTTACCGGTACCTGATGCTCCCACGACAAACAGGAGTCGTGCTTTGTTCTGTGTCGTCAATGCTTCTAAGTCCGAGACGACCTCCTGCACCTCCGCATCTCGGCCAAAGAAGAACCGACGGTGTCTGGGTTCGAAGGCCAGCAGACCTCGGTACGGTCGAAACACCACTGGGCGAGTATCGTCACCATCATCGTGGCGGGCATAGAGCTGCAGACTTGCCCAGTCCAGAGCCCGCTCGGATGCGGGCAGAGAAGCTTCTTGATGGGCGAGACGTTTGCGTGCAGCAAGAAATGCAGTCTCTAGTGAGTCTGGGCCGGAGAGCAGCCTGTCATACAGTGTCTCGGTGAGTGCGATGGAGCCAGCCACAGACAGTGGATGGCGAGAGGCGACCACGGCGGCAAACCCGCAGCGATGCAAGGCCTGCGCGATGCTCCCCAATCGATTGTCCAGACTGCCAGCGTTTCCAGTATCGCAGGCACTGAGCACAACGAGTCGCACCATGGAAGCAAACGGGGCGAGTTGCTGACGCATCATCGCAGCATCGACCACCACTGGGCCCGAGTCTCCGTCTAGCGCCAGTCCAAAGGTGCTGCCGGAGGTGCTGCCGTGAGCGAGCAGGTGAAGCACGGCGATGTGTCGTCCCGTCTTCTGTGCGGACTCGAGCGCTTCCACGATCTGCCCAAGTGACGCTCGTGCCAGCACGTCGGTAGCTGCCTCGAAGGAACAGAAACCAGCGGCACTGGCACTTGCAATACCTTGGATGTGTTCTGTTGCGGGGACAGCACCTCCTGCTGCGGACCAAGCCACTAGAATGCGACCCCCTTCCGGACGGGGCTGCGGCTGCTCCGTGGTCGTGCTGCACTCGGGCCACTCGAAGCGGAGGAGGATATCGTGCACCTCACCTAGAAATTGACCGCTTTTGAGTGAGAGAAACTCCCACGGCAGAGCATATAGCTCCGCAGCGGACGACCGGATCGTGACCACTACTGATCGATGCTCAGCCAGAGCTTCGGCGATAGCGGTTTCGTACTGTGCCCAGCCTGCCTGCAGCACGAAACTGCGGAGCAGATCGCCCACTCGCTGCATAAGCGCTGGATCTCGCCCGGGTAGGCGTATCGCTTGTAGGTCTGCCAGCAGTTCTTTGTTCCATTCGATCCGTGCCGTGGGTGAGTCACCGTGCGCAGTGGGCAGGATGTAGTTCTGCGGCTCGAATCGGAAGGCATACGGATCCCCTGACTCGTGGGCCCGCAGAAACTGTAGGCGCAATCGCAAGGGTCCGGCACTGCCTTTGGCAATCATTCCACAATGGTGCGGCTGAATGCGGACGGGGGTCAACCACGAGGCTTTGACGAGCCCATGGCTGATTGTTGGTGGAAGGGTAAGAGCTGACGCTGCTCATGGGCTGGCGGAACTGCTGGTGCCACAGCGAGCAGGTTGCAGGAGTAGAAGCGCAGACTTGCGACGTCAAGGATCAGAACTCGATCCGCAAAGACCGAGCGGCCAAGACCCAAACCGAACGGTTCCGGAGGCAAGTGAAGCACTCTTCGAAGCCATCGCCAATCATTCGATGGGTTGGGAACGAGACCGTGAAGGCCGGTGCGAAGACTTCCATGACTTTGTGGTGTGGGTTCGAAACGCAGCGCTCACCACTCCCAACTCGCCGATCTGTGCTCGAACCCCAAGCCCACATGCTTCAGAGACATGCCTCGACTATTGCAGAGACACTTCGCTGGCTTGTGCACCCACATGCTTGGGTCATAAGGCTGGCAACAGAGGTTGCAACCAGTACCGGTAGTTGTTGGATATCCGAGATTTGCATCCGGTGTACCGGACAGCGTCCGTAATTCGGACGGGATAGGACTCTATAAGGTGCCACAGAGTGCTTCGTGGAAAGACTCCGTTCCTCAGTTCCCAGCGTCGAGAATGTAACCACTTGAGGACTTT